>JBGPEQ010000080.1:0-10625 GCA_041482855.1 Dongiaceae bacterium
CCTGCTGCTGGAGCTGCTGCATCATGGCGTTGGCCATGTCCTGCATGCCCTTTTGCAGCTCGCCCAGCGCCTGGCTCTGGGGATCGACGGCCTGGCCGGGTTTGCCCTGCTTCAGCGCCTCCGTGGCGTCGCGCATCGCGCGTTCGGCGCGGCCGAGCGGGCGCGGGATGTCGCTCATCATCTCGCCATAGCGGCGCATGAGATCGCCGAGGTCGCGGCGCAGTCCCTCCTGGTCGGCGGCGCCGGGATCGCCGTTGGGCATGGACTCCTGGCCCTCGCCCATCTGCTGCGAATGACGGAAGGTCTGGTCGAGCAATTCCTGCTGGCGCTTGGCCAGCTTGTCCATGTCGTCGAGCATCTGCATGGCCTCGGCCGTCGCCGGATCGGTCTGCTGCCCGTAGGGCATGGACTGCATGTTCTCGAGCATCTCCTGCAATTGCGACAGCATGTTGCGGGCGGCGTCGCGGGCGCCGCCTTTGGCCAGCTCGCGGGCGCGGTCCAGCATCTTCTGCAGGTCCTCGCGGTGGACCTCCATCATGTTCGGATCGAACTGGCGCTGATGCGGCCGCCCGGCCTGCTGCTCCATGTCGCGCTTCATCTTCTCGGTGAGCGCGGTCATGAACTGGTCCATGGCCTGCTGCATCTCATTCATCAGCCGCTCGATTTCCTCATCCGGAGCGCCGTTGGCAAGCGCATCCTGCAGGGCCTGCTGAAGCCGGCGCAGCTCGCGCTCGGCCACGGCCAGATCGCCTTCCTCGATGCGCAAGGCGAGCTCCCACAGCAGGGATTGCACGCTGTCGACGGCGGCGCCGGTGGAATCGAGCGTCAGCCGGCGCTGCGCCACCTGCAGGCCGAGGACGACGACCAGATCGCCGTTGTAGGTCGGCGGCTGCGCGGCGATGGCATAGAGCGCGCGGGCGACGGAGCGGCGGTCGTCCGGATTGGCGATCAGCCGCTTGCGCTGCTCGATCACGGCGCGCGCGATCGGGTGATGGAAGATACGCTCCGGCAGCACGATCTCCAGGAGATCGCTGGCGGCGGTCTGTCCGATGGCGTCCTTGGCGGTCAGCTGGATCCGCACGGGCAGGCCGGCCCAGGGATGGGGCGTCAGGTCGTGATAGCTGATCTCCTGGGCCTTGCGCGGGTCGGACCCGGACAGGGTCAGCGGCAGCCGGATCTCGTCGGTCTTGCCCGGGCCGGTCTTGCCATCGGCGCGGCGGATGATGGCGGTCACGCTCGCCAGGCCGTAATCGTCGCTGGCGGCATAGGCGATGCGCAGGGCCTTGCGCTCGCCCGCGTCCGGCGGCGACATGAAGGCGATGGAGGGCGGCTGGTCCGGAATGATCGTCAGCGGCCAGCCCGCGATCTCGCCGCCGCCGCGCGTCACCGCCAGGCGGTCGCCGGCGCGGATCTCGGCCTTCACCTGATAGGTTCCGGGCTCGACCGCGGCGAACGGCGTGGCGGCCTGGCCCAGCATCAGGTCCGGCGTATCCGATCCGCCCTGCAGGATGGCCAATACATTGGAGCCGATGGGAAGCCGCAACTCGGTCGGCGCGTCCGCGTGGCCGCCGGCATCGGCCTTGTCGCCGACCTCCAGGAAGATCGGGGCCAAGCTGGTGTAGGCCGGCGGGGTCAGCGAGAGCGTCAGATTGACCGGGCCGGTGGCGGCCAGGCTCGACAGGTTTGGCGTCAGCGCGCGCAGCAGCCGCTCGGGCGCATCGCGCCAGCCGCCGACCACGGCGATCAGCAGCACCAGCCCCAGCAGCACGCGCAGGGCGAAGGGATCGCGCTCCATAAAGCCGGCCTGGGGCAGCCCGACCCGCAACCTGCCGATGCCGCGCGCGATCTGCCGGCGGTACTGCTCCCACAGGCGCGAGGCCGCGGGATCGCCGGCGCTGGTGGCGAGGTCGTCGGCCAAGCCGGTCAGCGGCCGATGGACGAGCTCGTTCACCCGCTCGATCCGCCGCAGCCCCTCCATGAAGCCGGGGAAGCGGAGCGCCGGCCAGATTCGCCCGAAAGCATAGGCGAAGGCGACCGCGAAGCCGATCAGCAGGGCCAGATGCAGCCAGCCCGGCAGCAGCGGCAGCAGGTCGAACAGGGCAGCGATCAGGAACAGGCCGACCACCACGAAGGTCGGCCAGAACGACGGCCAGAACCGTTCCCACAGGATGGCCCAGCGGGCCAACCAGATGCGGAAGCGCGGAAGGCGAATCCGGCGCCTCAGCAGCTCCGGATCAAGCAGCGGCTCTATCGGGGCCTCCATCGGGTGGCCTGCGCCCGCAGGGCGTTGGACCGGTCATCGGCCAGCCAGCCGGGCAACCGGTCGCGCTCCATTATAGCTTGGTATTCGGGGCGTTGCCTCACAATCGCGTATTCGTGACCGCGGACCATGACCTCCGGCGCCGGCCGCCGCAGGTTGTAGGTGGAGGCCATGACCGCGCCATAGGCGCCCGTGGAACAGATCGCCAACAGATCGTCGGCCGCGACCGGCGGCATGGCCCGCTGCTCGGCCAGGCGATCGGTCGATTCGCAGATCGGGCCGACGATGTCGAATTTCCGCGTCGGCGCGTCCGAGGCCGGCTCCGCCACCGGCATGATGGCGTGGTAGGCGCCGTAGAGGGCGGGCCGGATCAGGTCGTTCATGGCGGCGTCGACGATGAGGAAATTGCGGCTGACGCCGTCCTTCACGTAGATCACGCGGGTCACGAGGATGCCGGCATGGCCGACGATGCGCCGTCCCGGCTCGAAGATGAGCGGCAGGCCGAGGGCGCCGACGGTCTGCTTCACGGCGGCGGCGTAGTCGGCGATCGAGGGCGCGGTCTCGTCGGCATAGGCGATGCCGAGGCCGCCGCCGACGTCGATCTCGCGGATCGCCAAACCCGCCTGCCGCAATTCGCTCGCCAGCGCCGCCATCTTGGCGAAGGCCAGCCGATAGGGCTCGATTTCCGTCAGCTGCGAGCCGATATGCATCGCCAGCCCGCTCACCTCGATGCCCGGCAGCCGCGCCGCCTCGGCATAGGCCGCCTGCGCCTGGCCCAGCTCGATGCCGAACTTGTTCTCGGCCTTGCCGGTGGAGATGCTGGCATGGGTGCGCGCGTCCACGTCGGGATTGATGCGCAGCGCCACCCGCGCCTTCCGGCCGCGCTCGAGCGCGACCTGGTTCAGCAGATGCAGCTCCGGGAGCGACTCGACGTTGAACTGCCGGATGTCGGCGTCGAGGCCGGCCGCCATCTCCGGGGCGGTCTTGCCGACGCCGGCGAACACGATCTTGTCCTCGGGCACGCCGGCGGCGAGCGCGCAGCGCAGCTCGCCTTCGGACACCACGTCGGCGCCGGCGCCCAGCGACGCCAGAGTTCGGACGATCGCGAGATTGTTGTTGGCCTTCAGCGAATAGCAGATCGTGGCCGGCAGTCCGGCGATGGCGTCGGCGAACTCCTCATAGGCCGCGCGCAGGGCCCCATCGGAATAGCAATAGAAGGGCGTGCCGACCTCCGCCGCGATCCGCGCCAGCGGAACCTGCTCGGCATGGAGTTGGCCGCCCCGATAGTGAAAGAAGCTCATAGCGACGACGGATCGGGATATTGCCGCGGGAACTTATCGGTCTGCGGATCCGGCGGCTCCGGTGCACCGGTCTTGCCGCAGGCGGAGAGCGAAAGGGCGAGGGCAAAGATCATGATCCACTGCCAGACCATCCCGCGTCCTTCGACAGGCTCAGGATGAGGAGAATTCTTGGTGGCACGAAGAAAGGACCTCATCCTGAGCTTGTCGAAGGACGCACCGCGTCGATCCCGGTCTCCAGCAAGGGAAGGGGAAAGAACGTCATTGCGGTCTGTTGTCGATCTCAACATCGTAATCCCGCTCCTATCGAGCACGAAGTTTTTCACGAGCCGCCGCCGCCGCGCGGCGCACGTTGTCCGGCGCGGTGCCGCCGAAGCTGGTGCGGCTCGCGACCGACTTGTCCACGCTGAGCACGGCGAAGACGGCGGCGGTGATGCGCGGCTCGACCGCTTGCATCGCCGCCAGCGGCAAGGCCTCGAGCGTACAGCCCTTCTGCTCCGCCAGCCGCACCAGGGCGCCCGTCACGTGGTGGGCCTCGCGGAATGGCAGGTCGAGCGTGCGCACCAGCCAGTCCGCCAGATCGGTGGCGGTCGCGAAGCCGGAGCTCGCGGCCCGGCGCATCGCCCCCTCGTCGACCGTCATGTCGCGCACCATGCCGGCCATCGCGGCGACGCACAATGAGAGGTTGTCGGCGGCGTCGAAGGTCGGTTCCTTGTCCTCCTGCATGTCCTTGCAGAAGGTCAGGGGCAGGCCTTTCATCATCAGCACGAGCGCGTTGAGCGCGCCGACGACACGGCCGGTCTTGCCGCGCACCAGTTCGGCGGCGTCGGGGTTGCGCTTCTGCGGCATGATCGAGCTGCCGGTCGTAAAGGCGTCGCTCAGGCGGATGTAGCGGAAGCCGTCGCTCATCCACAGCACGATTTCCTCGGCCAGCCGCGACAGATGCAGTGCCAGGATCGTGCCGGCGGCCAGGAACTCGACCGCGAAGTCGCGATCGGACACGGCATCCAGCGAGTTGGCGGCCGGGCGGTCGAAGCCGAGCGCCTGCGCCGTCGCTGCGCGGTCGATCGGAAACGAGGTGCCCGCGAGCGCGGCGGCGCCGAGCGGGCATTCGTTCAATCGCCGACGCGCATCGGCCAGCCGCCCGCGGTCGCGGCCGAGCATCTCCACGTAGGCCAGCAGATGATGGCCGAACGTGACGGGCTGCGCCGGCTGGAGGTGCGTCATGCCCGGCATGATGGTGGCGGCATGTTGCTCGGCGCGCAAGATCAGCGCCTCCATCAGGTCGACGACCTGGGCATCCATCCCGTCCATGCAGTCGCGCACCCACAGGCGGAAATCGGTCGCCACCTGGTCGTTGCGCGAGCGCGCGGTGTGCAGGCGGCCGGCGGGTTCGCCGATGATCTCCTTGAGGCGGGCCTCGACGTTCATATGGATGTCTTCGAGCGCGGTCTTGAACTCGAACCTGCCGGCTTCGATCTCCGCGCGCACGCGGTCCAGCCCCGCCTGGATCGCTTCGCCGTCCTCCCGGCGGATAATGCCCTGCCGCACCAACATCGCGGCGTGCGCCTTCGAGGCCGCGATGTCCTGGGCATAGAGCCGGCGGTCGAAGCCGATGGAGGCGTTGATCTGCTCCATCACGGCGGCCGGGCCCGCGGCAAATCGCCCGCCCCACATGCGGTTCGCATTGCCCGCCGTCGCCGATAGGGTTAACCCGTCGTCAACGATGTTGCCCGCAGTCTCGGGCGATGGAGGTGGCTTGATGGTCAAACGCGTCGTTCCTGGGCTCGTCGGGGCCGTCCTGGCGGCCGCGATCGGATGGATCGGTCTCCAGTATTGGGGCGCCGGCACGCCGCCCTGGGGCGACGGCGCCGGCGATGCGGCGGTGCCGCCGACCAGCGGGACCGTCCGTAACTTTACCCCGACAAATCCGGGACGGCCAGCGCCCATCGAGCCATTCTACGACGTGAATGGGCAGGAGCTCAGCCTGCAGCAGTTCGGCGACAAGGTGATTCTGCTCAACCTGTGGGCGACCTGGTGCGCGCCCTGCATCAAGGAGCTGCCGTCGCTCGACCGCCTGCAGGCCCAGTTGGGCAGCGACCGCTTCCAGGTCATCGCCGTCTCCGTCGACCGCCGCGGCGTCGAGGCTGTCCGGCCCTATTTCGAGAAGCTGAAGATCAGCCATCTCGCCATCTACGTCGAATCGAAGGATCGCCTCGCCCAGGCGCTCGGCCTGCAGGTCCTGCCCTCGACCATCATTGTCGGTCCGCACGGCCTCATGGCCGGCAGGCTGATCGGCGCCGCCGAATGGGACGCGCCGGAGGCGCTGGCTCTGGTGCGGCATTACATCGAGCAGGCCGACACGGTTACCCAAAATTGACCATGCTCTGAGACTGTCCGACGGGCGGGCGGGCGTCCGGTTAAGCTAATTTAGATGGCTAAGGTCCAAAGTCGTCCCTGACCGAGAGGTGGGGCATGGGAATCATTGCATTGCTGCTGGGCACCGCGGGCATCGTCTGCCTGCTGACATCCACCCGCGGATTGGCGGTGCTTATGTTCGGCGCCGCCGCCGGCTTCTTTCTGCTCCCGAGCCTCGAAAGCGGCGGCGGCGGTCCGGCCGGCTTCGCGATGGCGGCCCAGCCGCAGCCGGCGCCGTCCGCGGAATTCCGGACCGCCAGCGGGAAGCATCTCACGCTCGCCGATTTCCGCGGCCGCGTCGTGCTGCTGAACATCTGGGCGACCTGGTGCGTACCTTGCCGGTCCGAGATGGCGTCGCTCGATCGCCTGCAGGCGCTGCATAAGGGCGATGGTCTCACCGTGCTCGCGGTTTCCGTCGACAGCGACGGCAGCCGCGCTGTCAGTCGGTTCTTTCAGCAGAGCGACATCCGGAATCTGACGCTCTACCTCGACGCCGACGGCGCCACCGCAAGCGCGTTTGGCGCGCAGTCGATTCCGACCACGCTCCTCATCGACCGCGACGGCAAGGTCGTCGGCTCGCTCGTCGGCGCGATGCAGTGGGATTCGCCCGACGCCCTCGCCCTGATCCGCCACTACCTCGACAGCTGAGGCGCGGCCCCACCCTACATCCAGCAGGCCGACACGGTTACCGAAAATTGACCATACCTGGCCGGGGCCGTCGGATTCCGCGGGCGACCGCTTAATCCAATCTTGATAGGGGACGTGCAAAATCATAACCACCGAGAGGTGACGCGTGGGAACAATTGCTCTGTTGCTGACTGGCGTGGGCATCGTCTGCCTGGTGTTTTGCGTCCGCAGCATCGCCGCACTGATGTTCGCCGCCGCCGCCGGCTTCTGGTTGCTTCCGATGATCCAAGGCGACGCCGATGCGCCGGCCGGCTTCGTGGCGCAGGAGCAGCCGCAACCGGCGCCGCTGGCCGCGTTCAAGACGGCCGCGGGAAAATCCCTCACGCTCGCCGATTTCCGGGGCCGCGTGGTACTGCTGAACCTCTGGGCAATGTCGTGCGTCCCGTGCCAGTCGGAGATACCGTCCTTCGATCGCCTGCAAGCCATGTATCAGGGCGACGGCCTGGCCGTGCTCGCCGTTTCCGTCGATGATGCGGGCAGCACCGCCCTGCGCCGCTTTTTTCATCGGAGCGGCATCCGGAATCTGACGCCCTACCTCGACCAAACCGGAGCGACGGGCATCGCCTACAACGCCTACAAGTTCCCGACCACGCTCCTCATCGACCGCGACGGCAATGTCGTGGGCTCGCTGACCGCCGCGGTGCAGTGGGATTCGCCCGACGCCCTCGCCCTTATCCGCCGCTACCTCGACAGCTGAGACGCGCGGCCGCTTTCGGCCTGTATCTGCGCGCTATCCCGCGCGCGCATCGCTCCACGGCATGATCATCCCGCGTCCTTCGAGACGCGCCCTTCGGGCGCTCCTCAGGATGAGGTAGAGTTTTTCTGGCGGAAAGAAGAATCCTCATCCTGAGGAGGCCGCGTAGCGGCCGTCTCGAAGGACGCACCGTGCTGATCCAAACCGGCGTGGAATCGCCAGCGCGGCGATCTCAGGACTCTACGGAATATGGGATGGCAGCGGTCGGTCCGGCGCTATGCGCCGACGGTCACCAAGCGATGACGTTGGCGACCTTGAGAATGACAGCGAGCTGAAACACGACCGCGACGGCGAAGGTGACGCCGAAGAACAGCGCCTCCTGGCCGGTCGTCAGCGGCCGCCCCCGCTTGCGGGCGGAGGGGATGGCGTTCTCGCTGTGGCGGTCGGCGGCGACAGATGAATCGGCAGGCGACATGATGCTCTCTTCAAGATTGCGGCGCGTTTCGGTTCCCCACGCGCGCCTGACAGAGTGATAGCCGAAAACTCTTAAGGTCCGCTGAATTGGCGTGTGCTACGGCGTCAGCGCGCCATGCAGGAGATAGGCGACCTGCAGCCCAGCCCCGAACGCGAACGCAACTCCCAGCACGGCAATCTCCTGCAGGCGCGTCAGCGGCCGCGAGCGGCGACGCGCCGGCGCCGACATCGGGCTTCCCTTCGAAGCTCCGATCTCGTCGCGCAGCCAAAAAAGATCCTGATCCATGGTCCCCTCGTTGCTCCCCTTGTCGGCGCCGAAAGGGCGCCGCGAACTCCATGCCTGAGATAATAGGGAAGCAAGGCGGGAACCGGAGTGATACGGGTCACAACGGCGGTATCTTCCTGGCAAAGTTGTGACGCAGCGCACGCATTTCGCGCGCAATTGAAACAGTTGAAACGATGCCGTGAGGGGTGAGCGCGCAGCGCGCCGCCGGTATGGTTGAAAAGGTGTTGAGATTACGCGATCCTCCCCGCGCCGATTCGGGCGCAGGCGCGGCCACGACACGCTTGATCCAGGTCAAAGACCGGCCGGGCTGTTTGCGGCAACCTTGTCGGCATGTCCGGGATAGATCCCCACAGCGGCGGCAACGCGCCGCCGACGGTGCGTCGTTCTGTCGGTGCCATGCCGCAGTTCGACTCCGGATTCTGGCGTGTGCTGTGCCTGGTCATGACGTTCGTGCTGCTCGCCAGCCTTGCTCATGCCCCTTCCGTGGCCCGCATCGATCTGCCAGGGAAGCTTGCCGTCGCCAGCGCATCGGCGCCGTCCGGTGGTCCCTGCGGCTCGTGGCACGGGGGCTTTCATGATCACGCGCTGTGCTGTTCATCTGCCTCCTGTCCGACGTTTGTGCCCGTCGATGTCGTCTTCGAGTTCGCCCAAGATGCTCGCACAAAGACGATCGCCCACTCGGACTTAAACTTCAGCAGCCACGCGCCCCCAGCGCTCTTTCATCCGCCCAAGCTCCTCGTCGTCGCCTGAGGGCGCGGCCCTTTAGGGGGTCGTGCCTTGCCGCCGGTTCCGTGTGCCGGCGGCGATCACCGTCGACTCTCTGCAACGAGGAGGACTTATCATGAATTTCTCAACCAAGACGCTCGTCGCGGCGCTGGTCGGACTCGCGTTTCTGCCCGTCGCTGTCGCCCGCGCGGACGATCCGCATCATCAGCCCGACGCTTCGACCGCCGCACCGTCTGTCGCGACGCCGGCCGAACAGCCGGCGGCCGTGCCGTCCGTCCAGATGATGATGCCCATGATGAACATGATGAGCCAGCAGCCCCAGGGCATGTCGATGATGGACATGATGGGACAAGGCGGCATGGGAATGATGGGCCAAGGGGCCATGCCGATGTCCGGCGCCATCTCGAATCCCGGCATGACCATGCAGGGCATGGGGGCGCATCTCGAAGGCCGCATCGCCTTCCTGCGCGCCGAACTCGCCATTGCCGAGACGCAGGCGCCGCAGTGGGACGCCTTCGCGCAGGCCCTGCGTGACAGCACGGCGAGATTGAAGGAGGCGCAGTCGACGGCTGCGCAAGCCGCCGCGACCACCTTCCTACAGCGAACAGAAGTCCAGGAGCAGTGGCTGGGCGCGCGTCTCGAAGGCCTCAAGGAGATCAAGACGGCGTTCGCCGGGCTCCAGGCCGCGCTGTCGGAGGATCAGAAGAAGACCGCGGAAGCGCTGCTTACGCAACCCGTCTGCCTCGGGCAGATGGGCATGATGTAGGAGCCGCGCCATGCACCGCGAGTCAATAGGCATCGAGACGATGGAGGTTGTCATGATGAGCACGACGCCATCCGGCAACGCCGGACCGGCCACGAACGACGCGCAGAGTCTGCGCGGACCCGCGCGCATTCCACTCATTCCCCTGGGCCTCAGCCTCAGCGCGTCTCTCGCCATCAGCTACCTGCTCTGCATCCTGCTCGGGTTGTTCGGGGGCTGGGACTGGGGCTTGCATCAGCCCTGGCTGCAGTTCCTGCCGGGCTTCACCTGGCTCACTTGGCCGAGCTTCTTGCTCGGCCTGGCCGAGAGCATCGCCTACGGCTGGTACGCCGCGCTCCTGTTCGGGGGGCTCTACAACTTGGCGCTCGCGCGCTTCGGCCCGAGCCGGTGAAGGACGGCGGCATTCGGGCGCGGATGCCGACGTGATCCCGATCTCAGCGCAGTCAGAGGAAACGATGAAAATACAGATATCGGTCGCATTGTGCGCCGGTGCCGCATTGGTTGTGATCCCTGCGGCGCTGCCTGTCTCGCTCATGGCACAGGAATCGCAGACCGGCTCCGGGTCGACCACGACTCAGGGCGGAACAACGGCGCAGCCGATGATGATCCCCGGCATGATGATGCCGTCGATGGATGCCGCCAACGGCCGAAAGTTATTTGCCGCAAAGGGCTGCGTCGTCTGCCACGCTGTCAATGACATCGGCGGAGAGGACGCGGCAGCCCTGGATGCTTCGACCATGCCAGGCATGACCAACCCGTTCGATTTCGTAGCCAACATGTGGCGAGGCGCTCCAGCGATGATTGATATGCAGCGCGAAGAGTTGGGCGAGCAGATTGAGTTCACCGGCCAGGAACTCGCCGACATCATCGCCTTTCTTCACCACGAAGAGGAACAGAAGAAATTTTCGGACGCCGATATTCCCCCGAACATCATGGCGGTGATGTCGCGCGGGAAATAAAAGGAAGGGACGTCGCCGATGAAGTTAATGGACATGAACAATATGAACGGCCAGACAGGC
>JBGPEQ010000081.1:0-10602 GCA_041482855.1 Dongiaceae bacterium
GATACACGATGTCAAAGACCGAGCCGGCGGGAGTTCTCGTCGACCAGAACATTGTAAGAACATTTGCGGCGAAAGTCAAACTCGATCTGGCCCCCGAGCCCCGCGTCGGCGCAGGCCCATGCCCGGCTACGGCAGCGGCGCCGGGTCGTCGCACGCGACGCTGCCGCTCAGGCGGCAGCGTGCGCCGTAGCGCCCGTCTCGGCCGGCGCGCGCCGGCAGCAGCGAAATCTGGCCGCGCGTTTCCGCCCAGCGCAAAGCCGAACCGCAATCGATGGTCTCGATCATCATCCGGCGGCCGTCGGCGCGGGGAATCCAGAGGGCGCCATCCCCGCCCTGCCGGAACATGGCGATCGAAAGCTCGCCGTTCGGCCTAATGGTTCCAGTGTCCGTGGCAACGAAATGCGCGAACAGGATCATGCAGCGCATTGGTTCTGCGCTCTCGTTCGCGATCGACAGGGTGACCGGCTGCGCATCGGGTCCGGCTGCTTGTGCGGGCGGCGCATGCAACGTCAGCACGAGCGTCGCGGCGATGGCGAGTACGGCGACTCCGGGTTTCCGAGCAGTTGCCGGGATCAGCGCCGTGCGTCCTTCGACAAGCTCAGGATGAGGGACTTTCTTCGTGCCGCCACAATTGCCCCTCATCCTGAGCTTGTCGAAGGACGCACCATGCTCATGCTGGCAGATATGGGTCGTTTCAAGGAAACGCTGAACTAGAGCGCACAGCCGGACAGAATGCTGCGCTGCTTTACAGGCGCTGGTTTTTCCGATCATTTTTCTTCCGGGAAACGACAGTCCGTGAAGCCGCGAATTCGGGAGGCCTGCGATGGATGCGCGCAAAGTCTTGTTCGTCAAGGAGATCGTGCGGTCGGAGGCGGGCGGGCCGGCGGCCAGGCCAGTGTCGCGCGTGGCCGCCATCGCCGTCATCGCGAATCCGTTCGCTGGGAAGTTCGTCGAGGATCTGTCGCCGCTGTTCGACATCGGCATGCGGCTGGGCGAAGAACTCATGCCGAAGGCCGTGGCCATGCTCGACGGCCCGCCCGTGAGCTACGGCAAGGCCGCCATCGTCGGCGTCAATGGCGATCTCGAACATGCCGCCGCCGTGCTCCATCCCAAGCTCGGCAAGCCCATGCGTCAGGCGGTCGGCGGCGGCGAGGCGATCATCCCGTCGAACACCAAGGTCGCCGCGGCCGGCGCCACCCTCGACGTGCCGCTCGCCAACAAGGACAACAGCTGGTCCTTCGACGAGCTGGATACCATGACGGTCGCTGTGGCGGACGCGCCGCGGCCGGACGAAATCCTCGTGGTCATGGCCATCGCCGACGGTGGGCGGCCGCGGCCGCGCGTCGGCAAGGGGCGCGCCACGACGTAAGCAGGGTTTACTTGAAGGTGTCACATTTGCGCTTGTCACCCCCGCGAAAGCGCTACGGGATTCACACATCTCCAGAAGGTGCAAGAAAAGAACTCCCCCTCCCCTTGCGGGAGGGGGCTTGGGGGAGGGGATTCGCGCCGGCAGGCGCGCATGAGTCGTCCATTCGGATTGACGGTTGCGCGCAGATTGACTGCCCGGCCGGGATCTGATCGCCGGGCGGGCACGTCGCCGAGAACGGACTCTCGGCGCGCTGCCGCGCGCAGCCCCTCCCCCAGCCCCCTCCCGCAAGGGGAGGGGGAGTGCTTTCTTGGCGTTGCCTTGAGATGTGTGCATCCCGTAGCGCTTTCGCGGGGGTGACAATATGAGTGAGTTGGACCGCAAGAATCAATTTTCTTCGTCGTTGAGTGCCAGGCCGCCCCGCGGTCACGCCGGCAGGGTGATCGCAGCCAGCGGCGAACGGCCGCGCAACAGGTCGCTCGCCCGCTCGGCGATGGCGACGATCGCCGCGTTGGTGGGACCGGTCGTGATCGTCGGCAGGGCCGAGCCGTCGGCGACATAGAGCCCGGCCACGCCGCGAACCCTCAGGTCCGGACCGACGACCGCGTCGGCGTCGGCTCCCATACGACAGGTCCCGACCGGGTGGTGGTGGGTGTAGGCGGCGCGCGCGAGGAATTCGAGTCGCTCCGTCCTCGAGCGGATGCCCGGACCCGGCAGCAGCTCCTTCTCGCGCCAGGGAGCCAGGGCCTTGGTCGCGCCCAGCGATTGCGCGGCCGCCAGCGCTTCCAGATAGGCCGCACGATCGTGCTCCTCGGCCAGATAGTTGGGATCGATGAGCGGCGGGACCGTTGGATCGGCCGCGGCCAGGCGGATGCGTCCGCGGCTCTTGGGGCGGGTGAATCCGAACATCAGCGTGAAGGCCATCCCGAACTCCGGGGCCGCGAACTGCTCGGTCACGAGCGGCGCGATCACGCAGGCCACCACCAACTCCGGCGCGCCTCGACTGCCGTCGCGATCGATGTAGAGGAGCGATTCCGAGTGTTGATACTTGGAAGGCGGCACCGGCTGGCGAGCGAGATAGACGTTGCCGCCGGCGAGCAGATGATCCTGCAGATTGGCGCCGACGCCCGGCAGGTCGAGGCGGACGGCGATTCCGAGCGAGCGCAGATGGTCGGCCGGACCAATGCCCGAGCGCATGAGCAGCAGGGGCGAACCAATGGTACCGCCGGCCAGGATCACGCCGCGCTTCGCGTGCAGCGTGCGCCGGTCCGACCCGGCCGCAATGGTCACGCCGCGGCACGCCGGCCCGCCGTCGAAGTCCAGTTCGAGGAGCAGGCTGGCGTCGATGACCGTGAGGTTGGGCCGCCCGGCGGCCGGCGTCAGGTAGGCATCTGCGGCGCTCTGGCGGCGGCCATCGACCAGCGTCAACGCATTGAGGGTCGGGCCAGTCATGCGAGGCCCGTTGTGCTCGTCGGTCGGCGCGAGGCCGATCTCCTCGGCGGCAGCCATGTAGCAGCGCGTGATCGGATGCGGGTCCGTCGGCGTGACCAATCGGATCGGGCCGCGATCGCCGTGATAGGACGACGGTCCGCGCTCCCAGCACTCCGAGCGGATGAAGTAGGGCAACAGGTCGGCGAAGCTCCAGCCCTGGCAGCCCGCCGCCGCCCAGCCGTCGAAGTCACTGGGATGGCCGCGGACGTGCGCCATCGCGTTGAGGCAACTCGTTCCGCCGATGACACGGCCGCGCGGCCAGGCGTGGCGGCGGCCGGCGGTGCCGCTCTGCGGCACGGTCCAATAGCCCCAGTCGATGGCGCTGCCCTGGAGCCGCGGCCATTGCAGCGGATCGGCGATGGCGGGATCGCTGGCCGGGCCACCCGCCTCGATCAGCGCGACCTTGAGGTCGGGATCCTCGCTCAGCCGCGCGGCCATGACGCAGCCGGCGGTGCCTGCCCCGACGACGATGAAGTCGAACTCCGTCACCCCAACTCCCTGTCCCTACGCCGGAACCATTGTAATGATTTTCCAGTTTTGCGCGTTGGGACTATGATTGCAGCAAGGAGCCAGGGGAGAGCGTCGCCATGGTGTCGAACATTGCCGTGAAGGAGCCGGTCTTCACATTGTCGGCCGGGCCGGTCGCCGTCTACCCGCGGGTGCTGCGCGCCATGGCGAGGCCGGTGCACTACGATTTCGATGCCTTCTTCCAGACCTTCTATGAGAACGTCACGCACAAGCTTAACCAGGCGCTCCGCGTGCGCGAGCCGACGCTGATCCTGCATGGCGAGCCGGCGGTCGGGCTGGAGGCCTCGGCGGCGTCGCTGATCGGCCGCAAGGACGTCGTGCTCAATCTCGTCTCCGGCGTCTATGGAAAGGGATTCGGCTACTGGGCGAAGCGCTACGCGAGGGACGTGCACGAGGTCGAGGTACCCTACAACGAGGCGATCGACCCGGCCGCGGTGGCCGCCGCATTGAAGCAGCGTCCCGAGGTCTCCATCGTCAGCGCGGTGCACCACGACACACCCTCGGGAACGCTCAACCCGATCCGCGACATCGGGCGCGTGGTGCGCGAGCATGGCGCGCTGCTGCTGGTGGATGCGGTGTCGTCCTTCGCCGGGATGGACATCCACCCCGATGATTGCAGCGCCGATATCTTTGTCACCGGGCCCGGCAAGTGCCTGGGCGGGCCGCCAGGAGTCACGCTGCTGGCCGTCAGCGCGCGCGCCTGGGAGCATATCGGGGCGAACCCGGATACGCCGCGCGATTCCGTGCTGAGCCTGCTCGATTGGAAGGAGGCCTGGCGCAAGGACAAGCCATTCCCGTTCACGCCGTCGGTCGCCGAGGTCAACGCCCTCGACGCCGCCCTCGACGGCTATCTCGAGGAAGGGCCGGAGACCGTGTGGGCGCGCCATGCGCTGGCCGCCCGCGCCTGCCGCGCGGGATTGAAGGCGATGAAGCTGCCGATCTGGCCGGCGAGCGAGGCGATCGCCGCGCCGACGACGACTGCCGTGCGCGTGCCCGCCGACGTCAAAGACCTGGACATCCTGGCCGCCGCTCGCGCGATGTACGGCGTCGTGTTCTCGCGTGGACGCGGTGAGACGCTCGGCAAGCTCCTGCGCATCGGCCATATGGGGCCGGTGGCCGAGCCCGGCTATGTCATCGTGGCATTGGCAGCCCTCGGCGGTGCGCTCCGCCATCTCGGCCATGCCGTCGATGTCGGGGCCGGCGTCGAGGCAGCCATGGCGGAGATTGCCAAGTCCGGCGCTCACTAGTCTCCGCGCCGACCCACACGAGGTTTCCGGGGCATGCAAGAGACGCTGTTCACCATCGGCGCCGGGCCGGTCGACATGTATCCGGAGGTGCGCGCGGCCTTCACTCGCCCGCAGCCCTCCGATGGCGATCCCGCGTTTCTGGCGTTCTACCAGCGGGTCAACGAGAAGCTGACGCGCGTGCTCCGCTCGGCGACACCGGCGACGATCCTGCAGAGCGAGGCCATTCTGGGCATCGAGGCGGCGGCCGCCTCGCTGATCGCGCGCGAGGATGTGGTGCTCAACCTCGCCTCCGGCATCTACGGCAAGGGTTTCGGTTACTGGGCGGCGCGCTACGCCAAGGAGGTCGTGGAGATCGAGACGCCCTATGACCAGACGATCGATCCGGCTGATGTGGAGGCCATGCTGCGCAAGCGGCCGGAGATCGCGGTCGTCTCGGTGGTCCATCACGAGACGCCGACCGGCATCATCAATCCGGTGCGGGAGATCGGCGCGGTCGTGCGGCGCCATGGCGCGCTGCTGATCGTCGATGCCGTCTCGTCGTTCGGCGGCATGGACGTCCACCCCGATGACATCCAGTCCGACATCTTCGTCGCCGGACCCGGCAAGTGCCTGGGCGGCGCGCCCGGCCTCACCTGCCTGGCAGTCAGCGAGCGCGCCTGGCGGAAGATCGAGGGCAACAAGGACGCGCCCTTCGCCTCGGTGCTCTCGATCAAGGACTGGAAGGAGGCCCACCGAGCCGAGCGCGGCTTTCCCTTCACGCCGCTCATGGCGGACATGCAGGGGCTCGACGCCGCGCTCGATCGCTATCTGGCGGAGGGGCCGGAGAACGTGTGGCGGCGCCATGCGCTGACGGCGCGGGCTTGCCGTGCCGGCGCCAAGGCCATGGGCTTGCGCTTGTGGCCGGCGCGCGAGTCCGATGCTTCGCCCACGGTGACGGCGATCCGCAGTCCGGATGGGATCGATGCCGAGAGCGTGGTGGCGGCCGCGCGCGAGCGCTATGGCGTCATGCTGTCGCCTGGCGTCAGCGAGCTCACGCAGCAGATCCTGCGCATCGGCCATATGGGGCCGACGGCGCATCCGACCTATGCGATGCTGGCGCTGCTGGCGCTCGGCGGCGCGTTGCGCGGCCTCGGAGCGCCGATCGATCTCGCGGCCGGTATCGACGCGGCCATGAAGGTTGCGGATTCCGCGGCGGCGGGCTGAATCGCTACAGAGGACAACGACGGGGGATTGAGCATGGAACGGTTTGACGGGCGGGTTGCGATCGTGACGGGCGCGGCGCAGGGCATCGGGCGGGCCATTGCGGAGCGGCTGGCGCAGGAGCGGGCGACGGTCGCTGTGGTCGATATCAACGGCGACGGCGCGAAGGACGTGGCCAAGGCGATCGGCGGGAAGGCGTTCGCGGTTGCTTGCGACATCGGCGATCCCGCGTCGGTGACGGCGCTCCACAAGGCCGCGATCGACAAGGCGGGCAAGCTGGACGTCACCGTCAATGCTGCGGCGATCGTGCCGTTCGTGCCGTGGGACCAGCTGACGTTCGAGGAGTGGCGGCGCGTCATGCGCGTCAATCTCGACGGACTCTATCTGATGTGCCGTGCCTCGTCGGACCTGATGCGCAAGAACGGGTATGGCCGCATCGTCAATATCTGCTCGAACTCGATCTTCGCGGGCACGCCGAACATGGCGCACTACGTCGCCTCGAAGGGCGGCGTGTTGACGTTCACGCGCGCGCTGGCGACGGAGCTCGGCGCCTACAAGATCACGGCCAACTCGGTGGCTCCGGGTCTCACGGACACCGAGGGCGTTCAGAAGACGCCGCATAAGGACGCCTTCGGCTTCGTCGAGATGCTGCAGGCCATCAAGGGCGTGGGCAAGCCGGCGGACATCGTGCCGGCGGTCGCGTTCCTGGCCTCCGAGGAGGCGCACTGGATCACCGGCCAGGCGCTCGCCGTCGATGCCGGCATGGTCCGCTGGTAGGCGGCGGCCTCAGGCGTAGAAGGCCGGCGCCTTCAGGGCGCTCGGGTAGGTCTCGGGGTCGTGGGAGTAGAACAGCTCGGCGTCATGCTTGGCGGCGAGGTCCTTCAGGCGCTTCATCGACTGCAGGCTGCCGACGGGATCGAGGTGGAAGCTCGAGATCACGTTCATGTCCATGTTCTTCTTGCTGTAGCAGGCGTCGGCCGTGAACAGCAGCGGGCGGCGGCCTTTCAGCTCCACCATCATGCTGTAGTGGCCGGCGGTGTGGCCGGGGGTCTCGAAGAGCCACAGGCCCTTGGCCAGCTCCTGGTCGCCTGAGATGGTCTGGAACTTCGGCGTGTAGATGTCGAGCGCCGGGTCGGGCGGCAGCTTGTCGCCGCGCTCCTTGGCGAGCTCGGGGGAGAAGGTGACGTCGGAATAGCCGAGGTGCTCGAAGGGCTGCGGGTGGCGGCAGGCCTCCAGCTCCTTGGCGTGGCAGACGGTGCAGGCGGTGGTCAGGTGCTTGTTCCCGCCGCAATGGTCGAAGTGATAGTGCGAGTTGATGACGAAGTTGATGTCGCTCGGCTTCAGGTTGAGCTTGGCGAGCTGGCCGGGGATCGTCTGCTCCTTCGTCTGCAGCGGCTTCTCGAAGGGCAGCACGCGCATGACGTGGTCGTAGTCGTAGCCGGTATCGAAGATGTAGCGGCCGTCCTGGTGCTCCACCAGCACGGCATAGCAGGGGAAGCGGAACTCGCCGGCCGGTCCCCGATTCCAGAACGCGTGGAAGCCGTCGATGACGAGGGTGCCGCCATCGAGGAGATAGACCTTGGTGTCAGACATCGGTGCCTCCCTGCCTTCTTGATTTCAGCATAACGAAATTCGAGCCGCCGTTTTACGCAAAAATGTTTCACGTGAAACATCGCGGATGTTTCACGTGAAACATCGCGCGTCGGGGTCGAAAAACACGATTCTGCAAAACAACCCCATGCATTAAAAAATCGTCCTTGTTTTTCAATGACATGACCTTGCGCACTTCCGGCCCGTCAGAGCCCCGTCAGAGGCAGGATTCGGGCCCTCAGCGACGACCGGATTCATGTCAGCGCTGGCCGCGAACGTAGGGAAGTCCCAGGGCCGGCGGCAGGCCGCTGTGGCGGGCGAAGATGACGAGCACGAGCATCACCATGGCGAAGGGCAGCATCTGCACCACGTCCGTGGGGATGTTGACGCCGGCCACCTGGAAGGCGGTGGTGAGCGCCAGGCTGACGCCGAACATGAGCGCCCCCAGCAGCACCCAGAGCGGGCGGCCGCGCGCGAGCATGGCCAGCACGATGCTGATGAACCCGGCGCCTCCGGTCATGAACGGCACGAACAGCCCGGCGCCGACATTGGCCATGTAGGCGCCGCCGACGCCGGCCAGGAAGCCGGTCGCCAGCACGGCGCCGGTGCGCGTGCGGTCGACGCTGATGCCGGCAGTGTCGAGCGCCGCCGGCTTCTGCCCGGCCGCCTCCAGATTCAGGCCGATATAGGTGTGCCGGAACATCCAGCTCACCACGGCCACCGCGATCAAGGCGAGATAGACCAGCGCATTGTGTTGGAACAGGCCAGGTCCGATGACGGGGATGTCGACGAGAAGGGGTATGGGCCGCGGCGGCGCGGCATCGAGTCTCGGATAGCTCTGGCTGAACTGGAAGTGATGCAGCAGCGCCGTCAGCCCCTCGGCGCCCAACGTAAGGGAGATGCCGATCACGATCTGATTCATGCCGAGGCGGATGCAGAACAGCGCCATCAGCAGCGCGACCGCCACGCCCCCAAGGCCGCCGACCAGGAAGCCGAGCCAGAACGAGCCGGTGTAGTAGGCCGCCACGAACCCGCAGTAGGCGCCGAACAGCATCATGCCTTCGATGCCGATGTTGAGCACGCCGGCCTTCTCCGAAATCTGCTCGCCGAGGCCGGCCAGCAGGAGCGGGACGCCTGCCGTCACGGCGCCGAACAGCAGCGCGGTGAGGAAGGTTTCGGTCAGCAGCGCTTGCATGGCTCAAGCCTTCGTCCGCTCGCGCCAGCGGTGGTCGAGGTATTCCACGAGCGCCAGGAACATCAGCAGGAGCGCCACCAGCAGCAGGACGTAGAAGGTGGGGACGCCGACGCGCCGGGCCGCGCTCTCGCCGCCGATCTGCAGCGCGGCGAAGAAGAGGACGAAGCCGATGACGGCGACGCCGTGGAAGCGCGCGAGGAAGACGATGGGAATGACGAGCATGCCATAGGCCGGGTTCCAATCGTTGCGTACGTTGCCCCACACGCCCAGGATATCCACCGCACCGGCCAGGCCGACGAACCCGGCGCTGAGGGCGAAGGTGGCGTAGGTGAGCTTCGCGACGGAGAGGCCGGCATGGACGGCGGCGCGCGGATTGGCGCCGACGATCTGCAGCTTGAGGCCGAAGGCGGTGCGCGTCATCAGCAGATGGACCAGCAGCACGGCAATGACCGCCAGGATCACGCCGCTGTTGATGGTGGTGTCGCCCAGCCGCGGCAGGCGGTCGGCCACGGCCAGGGTCTCCGTCTGCGGCACCGTCGTCGCGGCGTCCTTGAAGGGGATCTTGATCAGCACATTGGCGAAGCTGGTGCCGAGGAAGCTCATCATCAGCGTCGTGATGATCTCGTTGACGCCGAAGCGGGCCTTGAGGAAGGCCGGGATCAGCGACCAGGCCGCGCCGACGAGCGCCGCCACCACCAGGCATACGGCGATGGTCGGATAGCGCCCGAGCGTGCCCACCAGTTCCGGCGCGAGCGCGGCGGTGATGACGGCGGCGAGCAGGAACTGGCCGTCGGCGCCGAGATTCCAGATGCCCGCGCGAAAGGCGATGATCAGGCCGGCGGCGATCAGCAGCAGCGGCGCCGCCCGGGTGATGGTCTCCTGCAGGCCGCTCGGCTGGAGCAGGCCGCGCCGCAGCACATAGCCGTAATAGGCGAGCGGGTCGGCATCGAGCAGGAGCAAGATGAAGGCGCCGACGAGCAGCGCCAGGAGTATCGGCAGGAGCGTGCGCAAGACGCCGAAGAGGATCAGCCTCGCCGTCGCGCCGGCGGGAGGCCGGGCGGGCGACGCCGGCGTGGAGGCTTCGACGCCGGAGGTCATGCGGCCTCGGCCCCCGTCATCAGCAGACCGATGCGCTGTTCGGCGCCCTCGGCGTTGTCGACCACGCCGGTCAGGCGGCCCTGGAAGATGACGCCGATGCGATCGCAGAGCTCGATCAGTTCGTCGAGCTCGGTCGAGATCAGGATGGTCGCCCTGCCCGCCTCCGCCCCGGCGCGGATATGGTCGCGGGCGATGCGGATGTTCTGGAGGTCGAGCCCGTGGGTCGGCTTGTTGAAGACGACGATGCGCGCGGCGGCGCCGAGCTCGCGCGCCAGCAGCACCTTCTGGATGTTGCCGCCGGAGAGCCGGCCCACCGGCGTGCGCTCCGACGGCGTGCGGATGTCGAATTCATCGATGCGCGCGCGCGCATGGCCGTGGATGCGGTCCCACCGGCTGACGCCGCGATGCCACAACTCGGGCGCGCCGATTTCCTTCATCACGAGATTGATGGCGACCGAGAACGGCGCCACCGTGCCCTCGCCCAGACGCTCATCGGTGATGTAGCGCAGCCCGAGGCGACGCCGCGCCGGGACATCGAGCGGACCGATGTCGACGCCATCGAGCGTGAGCGATCCGGCGGACAGGCGACGCTGGCCGGCCAGCGCCTCCGCCAGATGCTTCTGGCCGTTGCCGTCGACGCCGGCGATGCCGAGGATTTCGCCGGGCCACACCTGCAATTCGACGGCACGCAGCGGACATTCTCCGGATTCGGCCGAAGTCGAGACGTTAGCGAGGACGAGGCGAGGCGGGCCGCTGCGATCGATGGCCACGCTGCGCCGGCGGGCATGGCCGCGGCCGACCAGCGTCTCGGCCTCGCGGCCGTGGCCCTCGCTGCTGCCGAACATCAGGCGGATGACCTCCTCCGTCACCTGCGCCTCGTTCATGGC
>JBGPEQ010000082.1:0-10566 GCA_041482855.1 Dongiaceae bacterium
CCGGCGCTGGTCGATCTGCGCTTCAGCGGCGGCGACGAGATCAAGCTGCCGTCGCTCAGCCTTTCCGGCGTCGATGTCGGGGCGGTCGTCGACAATGCCTTATATGCCGATACGGGCCCGGCGCCACACACCGGCGAGTGGATACTGATCGGCGCCGGCGTGGGCCTGGGAGGGCTCATCGCCTGTGCCGCGCTCGGATGCTTCGACAGCGGCGGCCACCACCATGCGGTCACCACGACGGATTGATCGCGGGCGTCTAACTCGTACGAATGCGACGGCAGGCGGGCGGAGGGCAGCGCAAGTGTCCTCCGCCCGCGGCGTCACGGCAGCGCCTAACAGGAATCTGTCGTCTCAACTCGGCGGCGCTGCGGGCGAGAGAATCCGATGAGCGAGCCCCTGGTCCGCTCCGATGTCGAAGGCCTGCATTGGCCCGGCCTGCCGAACTTGCCGGGCGCCCACATCCTGGCCTTGCTGCAGCAGTTCGAGCATTCGCAGTGGTGGCCCCTTGCGACCATACGCGAACGGCAACGCATGCAGCTGGAGAGCCTGCTCCTGCATGCGTCGGCAAGCGTGCCGTTCTATGCCGACCGGCTGGAGCGAGCGGGCTACCGGCCGGACCGGCCGCTCAGCGACGAGGTCTGGTCGACAATTGCCCCGCTCGACCGCAGCGAGGTGCAGGCGGCCGGCGCCGCACTCAACAGCGGCCGCGTGCCGCCGACTCACGGCAGTGTCGGCAGCTGGAGCACGTCCGGCTCGACGGGGCGGCCGGTCACGATTCTGCAGACCGCCCTGGTCCGCCAGGTGCGGCGGGCTTTGACCATCCGGAACCAACTGTGGCACGGCTATGAGTTCGGGGCGAAGATGGGCGTCATCCGCAATCTTCCGGACGGGAGCGCGGAGTATCCGGAGGGCCTGCGCCTCCCCGACTGGGGAGAGGTGACGCAGAGCGTCATGGTCACCGGCCCCTCCGTCAGCCTGTCGGTCTCGGCCAGCACGGACCAGCAGATCGAGTGGCTGGGGCGTCAGCAGCCCGACTATCTCCATGTCTTTGCGACGGTGGCCCTAGACCTTCTGCGGCACATTCGCGCGCGCGGCGGCGGCCCGCGGCGGCTGCGCCACATGACGACCTTCGCCGAAATGCTGGCGCCGGAAACTCGGGCACTCTGCCGCGAGGTCTGGGGCATCGAGCTTGCCGACATCTACAGCGGACGCGATGTCGGCGTCATAGCGCTGCAATGCCCGGAGAACGAGCACTACCATGTGCAGTCCGAGGGCATCCTCGTGGAGGTGCTCGACGAGCGTGACCGGCCGTGCGCGCCCGGCGAAGTCGGGCGCGTGATCGTGACGCCGCTGCACAATTTCGCCACGCCGCTCATCCGCTATGCGAACGGCGACTATGCCGAAGTGGGAGAGCCGTGCGCCTGCGGCCGCGGGCTGCCGGTGCTCATGCGCATTCTCGGGCGGGTGCGCAACATGCTGACGCTGCCCGACGGTCGCCGCATCTGGCCGCGCTTGAGCGAAACGCGCTACGACGAGGTGGCGCCGATCCGGCAGTTCCAGGTCGTGCAGAAGGCGCGCGACCGGCTCGAGGTCAGGCTGGCGGCCGAGCGGGCGCTGACGGCGGCGGAGGAGGCGAGGCTCGGCGAACTCATCCGCGCGCGCCTCGGTCATGGCGGCTTCGAAATCGACTTCAGCTACCACGACCGCATCGCGCGCAGCGCCGGCGGCAAGTACGAGGATTTCAGGTCGGAGATCTGAGCGGTTTCGCGTGCGCGCCGTCCGCGGTCCGGTTGCCGTTGACCGGCGATGCCGCTATAAGGCCGCGTCTTCAAGCAACGGAGCGACGGGAACTATGGCCATCGAGCGGACGCTGTCGATCATCAAGCCGGATGCCACCCGGCGCAACCTGACGGGCAAGATCAACGCCCGGCTGGAGGAGGCCGGCCTGCGCGTGATCGCCCAGAAGCGCCTGTGGCTTACCCGCCAGCAGGCCGAGGGCTTCTACGCCGTCCATCGCGAGCGCCCGTTCTTCAACTCGCTCTGCGCGTTCATGTCGTCCGGGCCGGTCGTCGCGCAGGTGCTGGAGGGCGAGAACGCGGTCGCCAGGAACCGCGAGGTCATGGGCGCCACCAATCCCGCCAACGCCGCGCCCGGCACCATCCGCAAGGATTTCGCCGAGTCGATCGAGGCCAATTCCGTGCACGGTTCGGACTCGCCCGACAATGCGCGGAACGAGATCGCGTACTTCTTCTCTGGGTTGGAAATCGTCGGCTAGCGAGCGCCGCCACCGGTCTACGTCAAGAAGATCAGCATCAGCAATAGCACTACGGCGATCAGCACGACGCCGACCGTCGTGAACCGCGTGACGTTGTGCCACATCTCCTGCCGTTCCTGGAGGAGTTCGTCGTTCGTGGCCATGCGCTGGTCTCCCTGCAGTGTCCCTGTAGGCGCGATTTGATACCTCAGCTAGGACGCCCGGGCAACCGTCCGGCGACGCTATGCCTCATGCCGGAGTCGGGCTGATCAGCGCTGCCGGCGGCACCGCCGCCCCCGTCACGACCGCGCGGTCGCCCTCGACCCGCACCCGGCCCTCGGCGATCCAGGCCAGCGCCTGCGGATAGATGCGGTGCTCCTGCGCCAGCACGCGGGCGGCCAGGCTGTCCGGCGTGTCGTCGGCCTGCACGGGCACCGCGGCCTGCACGATGATCGGCCCGGTATCGGTTTCGAAGCGCACGAAGTGCACGGTGCAGCCGTGGAAGCGCACGCCCGCCGCCAGCGCCCGCGCGTGGGTGTCGAGGCCGGGAAAGGCCGGCAGCAGCGAGGGGTGGACGTTGATCATGCGATCGCGCCAGCGCTCGACGAAAGCGGGCGTCAGCAGCCGCATGAAGCCGGCAAGGCAGACGAAGGCGACATCGGCGGCGCGCAGGCGGCGATCGAGCTCGGCGTCGAACGCGGCGCGCTCCCGGTAGGCGCGATGATCGACGACGGCAGCTGGAATCCCGGCCTTCGCCGCGTAGCCCAGACCGCCGGCATCCGGATTATTCGACAGCACGAGCACGATCTCGGCCGGCGCCGCCGGCGTGCGGCAAGACTCGATCAGCGCCTGCATATTGCTGCCGCGCCCGGAGATGAGAATCGCCGTCCTCAGGCGCGCCAAGCGCTCTCCATGCCGTCGACCGCGCAAGCGGCCGCGCCCGCCGGTCGAGCGGAGATGCGGCCGACGCGATGGACCTGTTCGCCCGCGGCCGCGAGCATTGCCGCGATCCCGGCGGCATCGTCAGGGGCGACCACGGCGATCATGCCGAGGCCGCAGTTGAAGACGCGCGCCATCTCGGCGTCGGCGACGCCGCCGGTCGCCATCAGCCAGCGGAATACGGGTGGAAACGGCCAGGCATGGGCGTCGAACGCGGCGGCGAGATCGGGCGGCAGGACCCGCGGCACGTTCTCCACCAGCCCGCCGCCGGTGATATGCGCGAACGCTTTCACCTTGCCGGTGCGGGCGGCGGCGAGACAGCTGCGCACGTAGATGCGCGTCGGCGTCAGCAGCGCTTCGCCCAATTGTCGATCGCGCGCGAACGGCGCCGGCGCTTCGAGCGCCAGCCCGCTCGCCTCGACGATCCGGCGCACGAGCGAATAGCCGTTCGAATGCACGCCGGAGGCAGCGAGCCCGAGGATGATGTCGCCGTCCCGGACGGTCTCGCCGGTGATGGCTTCGCCGCGTTCGACCGCGCCGACGGCAAAGCCGGCGAGATCGTAGTCGCCGTCGGCATACAGGCCGGGCATCTCCGCGGTCTCGCCGCCGATGAGGGCGCAGCCGGCGTCGCGGCAGCCCTCGGCGATGCCGGCGATGATGGCGGTGCCGGTGGCGACGTCGAGCCGCCCGCTGGCGAAATAGTCGAGGAAGAAGAGAGGTTCGGCGCCCTGCACGACCAGGTCGTTGACGCACATGGCGACCAGATCGATGCCGATGCTGCCATGCTTGTCGGCGGCGATCG
Source organism: Dongiaceae bacterium (assembly GCA_041482855.1). Taxonomy (GTDB): domain Bacteria; phylum Pseudomonadota; class Alphaproteobacteria; order Dongiales; family Dongiaceae; genus JBGPEQ01. The sequence continues at coordinate 3,996 of JBGPEQ010000082.1, forward strand.
CGAGCTTCAGCTTGGTGCCGACGCCGTCGGTGGTCGCCACCAGGATGGGATCGCGATAGCCCGCGGCCTTCGGATCGAAGAAGGCGCCGAAGCCGCCGAGGGCCGCCGTGGTGCCGCTGCGCATGGTCGCGCGCGCCAGCGGCTTGATGGCCTCGACCAGCGCATTGCCGGCGTCGATGTCGACCCCAGCGGATTTGTAGGTGAGGCTGTTTATGGCGTCCTCCCGGACGATGCGCTATAAGTTGGACCGGCCCGCGGCCCGGTGCTTCCGACCGGGCGGCAAGATACTTGATCCCGAAGGGTTTGCAATGCCGGCACGCCTCGCGCCTCTTCGTGCAGCACAGTGGATATTCGTCATCGCGCTCGCGCTCGTCGGCTGCGGGCCGACGCTGGCGGCCGCGCCGTACGTGGTGTCGGGCGTGCCCGTCGACGTGACGGCGGCCGACGCTGCCATGGCCCGCGATCAGGCCATCGCCGAGGGCCAGCGCAAGGCGTTTTCGATGCTGATGGAGCAGCTGGTTGGCGTCGAGAAGGCGGCGACGATTCAGACGCCCGACGATGCTCAGCTCGCGGGGATGGTCCAGGATTTCGAGGTCGAGTCGGAGCGTCTGTCATCGGTGCGCTATATCGGCGTCATGACCTATCGCTTCGATGCGGCCTCGATCGACGCCATCATCGGAAAACCCGCGGATGGCATGCCGGACGTGACCATCGGCGCCGTGCCGTCGGGCCCGGTGCAGACGCTGAGCGTGGTCGTGCCGATCGCCAGCCTGCGCGACTGGGTCGAGATCCAGCGGCGGCTGTCCGGCATTCCCAGCGTGCAGCGGGCGGAGGTGCGCTCGCTGGCGCGCACCGAGGGCGAACTCAATCTCGTCTTCTTCGGCGATGAGGCGCAGTTGCAGCAGGCGCTGGCACAGCGCCAATTGTCCTTGCTGCAAGACGCGCAGCAATGGGTGTTGCAGCTCGGCGAGAATGGCGGCACCACGACCGGCACGCCTTGACTGCGCGCCACAGCCCGTTCGTCACCGCGCTGCCAAACCTCATCAGCTTGGCGCGCCTGCTGGCGGTGCCGCTCGCCATCTGGCTCATTCTGCAGGACCGCTACGGCATCGCCTTCTGGGTGTTCGCGGCCGCCGGCGCGTCCGACGCGCTCGACGGCTTCATCGCCAAGCAGTTCGGCCTCCGCACCGTGCTCGGCGGCTTCCTCGATCCGCTGGCCGACAAGGCGCTGTTGATGAGCGTCTACATCACTCTCGGCTATCGCGGCCAGGTCGATACCTGGCTGGTCATTCTGGTCGTCTCGCGCGACGTCCTGATCATCGGCGGCGCCATCCTCTACCAGACAGTCACGCAATCGCTGACCATGCAGCCGTTGCTGATCAGCAAGATCAACACCGCCGCGCAGATCACCTTGGCCGTGCTTCTGCTCGCCAAGCTCGGGCTCGGCATGGCCCACGACTACGGCGTCATTGATGCCATGGTTGCCATCGTAGCGGCCACCACCGTGCTGTCGGGTGGCGCCTATGTGGCCATTTGGGGCTGGCGGATCTTCCGCACGCAGGATACGCGATGACCACACAACGGCAATATCGCTTCTGGCTCGCCGGTCTCCTGCTGGCGCTGGTCGCGCTCTATCTCCTGCGCGCCGTGCTGCTGCCGTTCGTCGCCGGCCTGGCGCTCGCCTATTTTCTCGATCCGCTCTGCGACCGTCTGGAGAAGTGGGGCTGCGGACGCGCCTTGGCGACCACGATCGTCCTCATCGGTTTCGGCGTCTTGGTGGTCGTCGTCCTGCTGCTGCTGATTCCGCTCATCCAATCGCAGGTCGTCGGACTGGTCGCCAGCCTGCCAGCGCTCGTCGCCGGGCTGGTGGCGCGCGTCGAGCCGCTTCTGCGGCTGGCCGACGAACATCTGTCTCAGCCGGAGATGGCCGACCTCAAATCCGCTCTCGGCAGCCAGGCCGGCAGCGTCGTGCAATGGATCGGCGGCGCGCTCGGGTCGGTGCTCAGCAGCGGCCTCGCGCTCGTCAGCATCCTGTCGCTGATCTTCATCACGCCGGTCGTGACCTTCTACATGCTGCGGGACTGGGATCGCCTGGTCGTGCGCATCGATGGCTGCCTGCCGCGCGAGCATGCCGACATCATCCGCGCGCAGGCCCGGCTGATCGATCAGACTTTGGCCGGCTATGCGCGCGGCCAAGCCACGGTCTGTCTGGTGCTCGGGGTCTTCTATGCCGTCGGCCTCTCGCTCGTTGGGCTGGACTATGGCCTGGTTGTCGGCGTGCTCGCGGGGGTGCTTTCATTCGTGCCCTATGTCGGCACCATCACGGGATTCGTGACGAGCATGGGATTGGCCTTCGGTCAGTTCTCCGATCCGCTGTCTATCGGGCTCGTGTTCGGGATCTTCCTCATCGGCCAGGTCCTTGAGGGCTATGTGCTGACACCCAGGCTGGTCGGCGATCGCATCGGCTTACATCCGGTGTGGGTGATCTTCGCGCTGCTCGCGGGCGGTGCGCTGTTCGGATTCGTCGGCGTGCTGCTCGGTCTCCCCGCCGCCGCCGTCGTCGGCGTGCTCACCCGCTTCGGCCTCGCCCGCTACAAGGAGAGCACTTATTACCGGGGCCAGCACGAGCGGGTGATCGCCGCGCCGGTGGAGCCGCCCGCGCCACCGCCGGCCGACTGACGGCGCCGCCGGGCCCGACCTTGACCCGACAACTGCCTCTCGATCTCGGCTTCGCGTCTTCCTACGCCGCCGCCGACTATCTGGTCTCCGCGACCAATGCGGCCGCCTTCGCCTGGATCGAGCGGTGGCCGGGCTGGCCGGCTCCCGGCCTCGCGCTCTCAGGGCCGCCGGGCTGCGGCAAGACCCATCTCGCGCATGTGTGGCGGGAACGCTCGCAGGCGACGATCATCGATGCGGCGACGCTGGCGTCCGCCGATCCATCGCAGGTCCTCGGCTCGACCCCGGCTTGTGCCGTCGACAATATCGCCGCCGGCGATCTGGGTTCCGCGGCCGAGCGGGTACTGCTGCATCTCTACAACATGACGAACGAGCGGCGCGGCCATCTGCTGCTGTGCGCCGAGGCGCCGCCGGCACGCTGGCCGATCGTGCTTCCCGATCTGCGCTCGCGCCTGGCCGCGCTGCCGGCCGTCAGCATCGCGCCGCCGGATGACGGCTTGCTCGAGGCGTTGTTGGCCAAGCTGTTCGCGGACCGCCAGCTCACGGTGGATCGCGGCACGGTGATTTTCATCGTGGCGCGCATGGAGCGCTCGTTCGATGCGGCCGGGCGGCTGGTCGACGCAATCGACCGCGCGGCGCTGGCGAGCCAGCGGCGGCCGAGTCTCGGCTTCGTGCGCGAAGTGATGGAAACGCTGGAGGGCGGCGCCTAGTGGACCGGCAACGCCCGCGCCGTGGGTGCTCCTAGTCCGCCCAGCTGCGGACCCGACCGACGTCAAGATGCATGAAATCCTGGTGGGGATAGTAGCCGACGCCGCCGGCCTGCATATCGAGGGCGATCTGGTGCGCCTCGGCCAGCTCCATCCCGTAGAAGCGGACATCGACCGCCTGGCCCTTCATGTGCAGGCTGTCCTTGGCGACGAGGCGGCTCTTCTTTCGCAGCATGCGGTTGGTCTTCTTCGACCGGTAGCCGCACACCACTTCATAGGAGCTGCGGTAGTTCGTGCGCTGCTTGAACGCGTAGAGCAGATCGAGCAGGTGGACGTCGATGTCATGCACGGTGTCGTCGTGACGATCGCGGAGCAAGTGATTGATCTCGCCGAGCGCGTCCGGCAGGTACTTGCCCTGCTCGTAGAACGGCCCGATGAAGTTCTCTTCGCTCCAGCGCGAATGCAGCGCCAGGATGCGCGTCGCGGACTCGGCGGCCGAAGACGTATCCGGACGTATCACGAGCGTGCTGCTCGCGGCCGCCGCGAAGAATAGGAACGTCCGCCTCGAATATGACACGGGAGCCTGTGTCATTCGCCCTCCCCCCGGAAAGCGAGACCAGTGGTCTCTTTGTGATCGGACACCGACCGCGCGTCGGTTCGATGTCCACCGACTAGAGCATCACGCTTTGGCGGTCAATCTCGGATTCCGGATGCGGCCTTGGGCCGCGATGCGCGTAGCCGGTCGAGACAAATCGCCGCAACATGTTGCCGACGTTCTCTAAACTGATGGGAAATGGTTGACGTTGGGTTAAGGATGGCATTCGTAATAATCTCTTAACATTCTTGTCGCATGCGCGACACGCGAACGGGACGCTATAAGGCGCCATGCCCGACGAGGTCGAAATCAAGCTTCGACTGTCGCCCGATCGCGTCAGTCAGTTGAAGCGCGCGCCCCTCTTGCGTTCGCTCGCGCGCAGCCGCGGCCGCACGCGCCGGCTGTTAAGCATCTATTTCGACACGCCCCGGCTCGATCTGCAGTCGCTCGGCGGGGCGCTGCGCATCCGCCACATCGGCAAGCAGCGCATCCAGACCCTGAAGCTGCCGGTCGACGATCCCAGCGGATTGCAGACCTATCAGGAAATCGAGCGCCCGGTCGCCGGCGACGTGCCGGAATTGGCGGCGCTCGGCGACGAGGCGGCCGCGGCGCTCCTCAATGATCACATAATTGTCACAGACCTGACCCCGGTATTCACGACCGAGTTCCGCCGCACGGTGTGGCCCGTGCAGCTCGATGACACGACTATCGAGTTCGCGCTCGACAGCGGCGAAATCCGGGCCGCCGATCGGCGGCTGCCGATCTGCGAGGTCGAGCTGGAGCTCAAGTCCGGTCAGCCTGGACGCTTGGTCGAGCTGGCACTTGCCCTCAATCGGGAAGTGCCGGTGGCCTGGGAATACGATACGAAGGCGGCGCGCGGCTATCGTCTGGCCGCCAACGAAACGCCGGCGCCGCAGCGCGCGACGCCGGTGGCCCTGAGCCACGACGTGACGGCGCGGGTCGCCTTCGCGGCCACCGCCCGCTCCTGCATCAAGCAGATCCGCGCCAACGAGGCCTGCGCGCGCTTGGGCGAGGACACCGAGGGGGTGCATCAGTTCCGGGTTGGGTTGCGGCGCCTGCGGGCGCTCGTCGGCGCCTACCGCAGGATCATGGCGCCCGATTTCTCCGCCTATCTCGCGCGGGAACTGGATTGGCTGCAGACTCAGTTCGGGGCGGCCCGCGACTGGGATGTATTCATCGCGGAGTCGCTGCAGCGCCTGCGCATGCGGCTGCCGGCCGATCCCGCCGTCTCCGCGATGCTGCGCGCTGCCGCGACGTTGCGTGAGGAAGGCTATGGCATCATGCGCGCCGCGCTCGGCGATCCCCGCTACACCGACCTGCTGCTGCGGCTCGAGCTGGCGCTTACCGACGGCAGCTGGGGCGCGCCCGCCGAGGCCGGCGGCGCGCTGCTCGATCATCCCGTCACGGAATTCGCGCGCACGATCCTGGACAAGCGCTACAAACGGTTGCGCAAGATCGGCGGCAAGCGCGCCGACCTGCCGGAAGAGGAGTTGCACCAGCTGCGCATCGCCGGCAAGAAGCTGCGCTATGTGGCCGATTTCTTCCGCGGCCTCTATCCGAAGAAGCCGACCGCGAAGTTCATCGCGGCCCTGGCGGAGGTGCAGGACCAGTTAGGCTCGCTCAACGACGCCATCGTCAGCCGGCAGCTGCTGTTGGCGCTCGAGGGGCGCATCGCCAACACCAACGACATCGAGGCCGCCCGTCATGCCAGCGGCCTGGTGCTGGGATGGCAGGCCGCCCGCATCGACCGCGACCTCGCGGATTTCCAGACGACCTGGCGCCAGCTGCGCGACCGCCCGCCGTTCTGGACGGATGCGGTGCGCTAGTCCTCGTCCAGTCCCGCCGGCACCATGAAATCGGTGAGCGTGCCGCTGCCGAGATCGGCCTGCTCCCAGCGGTCGATATGCAGGTGGATGACGGCGAGTGCACAGGTCGGAAATTTTTCGCGCATGCGCGCGAGCGAGCGGCGGTCACCGCGCGGCGCCAGCGCGGCCGCCAGCCGCTCCAGGCCCGGGTTGTGTCCGATCAGCAGCACATTGGCGATCGCTTCGTCGACTTCGCGTAGCCGCCGCAGCAATACGTCGGGCGATCCGAGATAGAGCTTGCGGTCATACTCGGCGGGGATGTTCGGACCGAGCCCTGGCTGCAGCAGCGCCAGGGTCTCGCGCGTCCGTGCCGCCGGCGAGCAGAGGATCAGGTCCGGCCGATAGTCGTGCTCGCGCAGGTAGGCGGCCATCGCTGGCGCATCGCGCCGCCCGCGCGGCGCCAGCGGTCGATCGATGTCGCTCAGCGCGGGATCGCCGCGATCCGACTTGGCGTGGCGCAGCAGGTAGAGGATTCGCATCGTGGTTCCGGCCCTGTGCCAATGCCCCGACAACCTAGCCCGGCCAGGTGCCGGCAGGTCAAGGCCTCAGCTATGTCACAATGCCGTCATGACAGGTGCAGAGTCTCGATATAGAGTCGCCGCGAAGGAGAGATGCCGTGAACGATGTTGTGGCCAAGGAACGGGTCGAATCGCTGGCCGGGTCGCCGACGCGGTTCTTCAACCGCGAGCTGTCCTGGCTCGCCTTCA
>JBGPEQ010000083.1:0-10562 GCA_041482855.1 Dongiaceae bacterium
GGACTCCCAGGTCACCAGGTTCCAGCCGAGATTCACGGTCTGGCCGGACTGATAGGAGAACGCCATGGCCGTACGCTGGGTGACGCTCCAGCCGTCACAAGCGTCTTCCCAGTCGAACTCCATGGCGCCGGTGACGTCGACGACCGGGCTGTTGCCCTTGCTGCTGGCGAGCGACAGATCGTAGACCGCCCGGTGCGGAGCGATCTCGAAGGCGAGCGCCGGAATCCCGGCGCCGCCAAGACATAGAAAGAGAGCCACCAAGCCCAGCCTGGTGATGAGCGCGCGTGCGAACATAGGCGACGGACCATTCAGGAAATTGCCATTTCGGCGTTGCGAAAACTATGGCATGGGTCGGCGGCAGACAACAGCATTCTTCAGGCGGTACGGCCACGCGCGGCCCGCCGATCAGGGGGTTGAAGACCATGGCCGAGCGGCCCGCGCTATTCGTGACCCGCAAGTTGCCGGAAGCCGTGACGGCGCGGCTGCTGCGCGACTATCGGGCGACGCTCAACCCGGAAGACGGCCCCATCAGCGGACCCGAGCTGGTTGCCGGCGCCGTTGGTCATGACGCGCTGCTGATCTCGTCGCGCGAAGCGATGGCGGCGGAGACGCTGGCCGCGCTGCCCGCTTCGATCAGGGCCATCGCGACCTTTTCGGTCGGCTTCGAGCACATCGACCTCGTGGCCGCCAAGGCGCGCGGCCTAGTGGTCACCAACACGCCGGACGTGCTGACCGACGCCACCGCCGACATCGCCATGCTGCTGATCCTCGGCGCCGCCCGCCGTGCCGGCGAAGGCGAGCGCATGGTACGCAACGACAGTTGGACCGGATTGGGCCTGGCGGAGATGCTGGGCCGCCAGGTCAGCGGCAAGCGGCTGGGGATCTTCGGCATGGGACGGATCGGCCGGGCGCTCGCGCGGCGGGCGCGCGGCTTCGACATGACCATCCACTACTGCAACCGGGAGCGCCTGCCGCCCGCGCTCGAGCAGGGCGCCATCTTTCACGCCGACCCGGAAGCGATGCTGCCGCATTGCGACGTGTTGTCCATCAACTGCCCGGCGAGCGCGGAGACTCGGCACTTCCTGAATGCGCAGCGCATCGCCCGCTTGCCCGATGGCGCCATCGTCGTGAACAGCGCGCGCGGCGCCATCGTCGACGACGACGCTCTCATCGCCGCGCTGCGCTCAAACAGGCTGTTTGCCGCCGGCCTCGATGTCTATGAGAACGAGCCCAGGATCCACGCGGACTACCGGACCTTGCCCAACGTCTTCCTGCTGCCGCATCTGGGGAGCGCGACGGTCGAGACCCGCAACGCCATGGGCTTCAAGTGCCTGGACAACCTGGATGCGGTGTTCGCGGGGCGGACGCCGCCCGACCGACTGGTCTGAAGCGGAGGGGCCGACGGCTACTGCAGCGCGCCGCCGCAGGCCTTCTCGATGCCGACCTTGAGATCCTCGGGCTTGAACGGCTTCACGAGATAGCCCGTGACGCCCGCCTTCAGGGCGGCGGCGATTTGCTCCGGGTTCTGGCGGGCAGAGGCCATGATGAACGGCGTGCTCTTGAGCACGGGATGGGCGCGCATCTTCGAGACCAGCGCGAGCCCGTCCATGTCGGCCATGATCCAATCGCAGATCACCAGGTCGAACTTCGTCTGCTGCAGGCGCGCGAGCGCCGTCTTGGCGTCCGCCACGTCGGCGACCTTCACGATGCCGAGCTTGTTCAGCGAGACCTTGGCCAGGCCGCGCATGCTGTCTTGATCGTCGACGACAAGGACGGTCATACTCTTGGCGACGGGCATGGGAGCCGTTCTTCCCTATCTCCGGACGTTGTCAATCTGTGTACACCACGGCGGTTTCGCTGTACTTGCCGTTTCGGGCGGCGCCTCAGATGCGCACATGGCGGTCGCGGCAGCGATCGAGAATGGCGGCCGCGATCTTTTCGATCGGCAGCTCGGTCTCGGTGGCGCCGAGCGCGGCAGCCGCCTTCGGCATACCGTAGACGACGCAGGTTGCTTCGTTCTGACCGATCGTGGCGGCGCCGGCAGCGCGCATTTGCTTCAAACCCTCGGCACCGTCCTTGCCCATGCCGGTCAGGATGACGCCGATGGCGTTGGCACTCGCGCTCGCCGCGACCGAGCGGAACAGTACGTCGACGGACGGGCGATGGCCGGAAACCGGCGCAGCGTCGTTGAGGCGGCAGGCATAGTTGGATCCGGCGCGTACCACCTCGAGGTGCCAATCTCCGGGCGCGATGTAGACATGGCCGGGCAGGATGCGCTGGCCGTCGGCCGCCTCCTGCACGGTCACCTGCGCCAGGCTGTCGAGCCGTTTGGCGAAGCGGGTGGTGAAGCCGGCCGGCATATGCTGGGTGACCACGGCAGCCGGGCTGTCGGCGGGCATCCCGCACAGCAATTCGCGCAGGGCCTCGACGCCACCGGTCGAGGCGCCGATGGCGACGATCCGCTCCGTCGTGCTGAAGCCGGTGCGGGCCACGGCGGGCGCCGCCGCGCGCGCGGGCGCGCTCGACCGATTGCGCACGCGTGCCCTGGCCGCGATCTTGACCTTCTCGATGATCTCCGCCTGTTTTTCCGCCAGCCCCTGCTGCAGATCGACCTTCGGCTTGGCGACATAGTCGACGGCGCCGAGTTCGAGCGCCTGCAGCGTCGCCTCCACCCCCGCCTGCGTCAGCGACGAAATCATCAGCACCGGCATCGGCCGCAGCTTCATGATCTTCTCGAGAAACGAGATGCCGTCCATGTTCGGCATTTCCACGTCGAGCGTCACGACGTCGGGATTGAGGTCCTTGATCATCTGACGGGCCACCAGCGGGTCGGGTGCTGCGCCCACCACCTCGATGTCCCGATCGCTTTGCATCATGGTCGACAGCAGCTGGCGCATGAGCGCCGAGTCGTCGACCACGAGCACGCGGACCTTGTCGCCCATCTTTCGCCTCCTAGAACAAGTCGACGCCACCCTCGACCGGCTTGATCGCAATCCGGGACCGCAACTCCTGTTCGGCCTTGAACACCGCTTCGTCGGTGCTGCGACGGAGTTGGAGCATCTGCACCTTGCCGGTCCGCGGGAAGTAGTGGATGCGCCGCGGGAGAAAGCCGCCGACATGCTTGGCAGCGATGGGCATGCCTTCGTTGGCGAGATAGCGCTCGGCGAACTCGGCGTTCTTCTGCCCGATCGCCAGGCTGCTGTCGATGACGTGGCCGCCGCCGAACACCTTGACCTCGAAGCGGGCGCGCACGCCGCCGAGCGCGACGATGTCGTTGATCAGCGTCTCCATCGCGTGGTTGCCGTAGCGGGTAACGGCGCCTATGCCGCCCCACTCGCCGCTGGCACTCTCCGGCAGCAGGAAGTGATTCATACCGCCCACGCCGAGGACGGGATCGCGCATGCAGACGGCGACGCAGGATCCGAGGATGGTGACGAGCATCTCGTTGGCGGCCTCGGTGACATAGAAGTCGCCGGGGCCGATCTTCACATGCATCACCCCGGTTTCGCGGTCGTAGTAGCGGGGCACGCCGGGTTGCGTCATCGGGTCCGGGCCGCGCCGATCGTAGGGCAGGATTGGCCGCGCGCGTGCCGTCATTTGACTCTCCGGTATATGGTGCGACCGACCGACTGAAAACGGTCGCTGACTTTCGACAGTGATTCGGAATGACCGATGTAGAGCCAGCCGTCGGGGCGCAGCAGGTCGGCATAGCGATCGACCAGCCGCGCCTTCGTCGCATGGTCGAAATAGATCATGACGTTGCGGCAGAAGATGGCATCGAACGGGCCGCGCAGCGGCCAGTCGCCCATCAGATTGAGCTGCTTGAACGCGATCGGCTGTTTGAGGCCGTCGCGCATGCGGATTTCCGGACCGGTCGGCGTCGTCACCTCGTCGGTGAATTTCGCGGCCAGCTCGGCAGGGATGCCTTGCGCATCGGAGCTGCGATAGCGCCCGGCCGCTGCCTTCGCCACCATGTCGGTATCGAGGTCGGTGGCGAGAATGCGCAGGTCCCAGCGCGAGAAATCGACCGGCGTCGATCTCACGGTCATGGCGATCGAGTAGGGCTCTTCGCCCGACGAGCAGCCGGCCGACCACAGTCGCAGTTTCTGCTTGCCGGTCTGCCGTCCCGCCGCCGCAAAGGCCGGCAGCGCCACGTCGCGCAGATGCTCGAAGTGATGCGATTCGCGGAAGAAATGGGTCAGGTTCGTAGTGACGGCGTTGATCATGGCGCCGATCTCGGCGGCGCCGTCGGGCCCGCCCACATAGTCGCAATAGTCGCGGAAGCTCGCCAGTTTCAGCGTGCGCAGCCGGTGCGACAGCCGCGCATACAGCATGTCGCGCTTGCGTTCATGGATGACGATGCCCGTGAGGCCGTAGACCTGACGGGAGAGGAACCGGAAGTCCTTCTCCGTCAATTCGTATTCGCGCATCGCTTTCAGCGCCGTCGTGGCCATGGGTTCTCCCGTTGCCGCGCCCGTGGTCCGTTCAGGACTATGGGCAGACCTTGTTGACGACCTGCAGGAGCCGCTGCGGATCGAATGGTTTCGTGATCCAGCCGGTGGCGCCGGCGGCGCGGCCCTGCTGCTTGTCGGAGTCGGTATTGCGGGTCGTCAGGAACAGGATCGGCGTGCCCTTGAACTCGGGCTTGGCGCGCAGCGCCTTGACGAGCTGCAGGCCGTCCATGTTGGGCATGTTGAGATCGGTGATGATGATGTCGACCTCGTTGTCCGCCAGCACCTTCAGGGCATTGACCCCGTCATCGGCCTGGATGACATGGAAGCCGGCGTTGCGCAGGGTCATGGCGACCATCTCGCGCATGGTCCGGGAGTCATCGACGGTCAATACTCGCTTGCTCATATTTTTTTCCTTCGACGGAATGGCGGCCTTCCGGCAGCGGAGGGCGTGCCAGGGTCGCCGACGGATTATGGATTCCGCCGCTTAAGCCGTGGTTTCCTGGACTTGTCCGCAGCTGCTCAAATTTGACTCAATACCCGCCGACCGGGAGCTACGGGGTGCGGAACGCGGCACCGATCGACGACGGAAACAATAACCGAAGCAAATTGCCGAGTGCTTACCGGCAGCCCCGTTGCGGCCAAGTCTTGCGGCGACAAACGGAACGCAGGCGCCCCGGTCCTAGAACTCCTCCCAGCCGTCGTCGGTGCCGGTGGCGACGAGCCGCATGCCGCCGGACGCCTTGACCGCCCCGATGTTCGGCTTGGCGACCAGCTTCGCCGCCAGCTTGGACTGCACGGCTTTGGCGCCTTTGGCCGGCACGGGGTTTGCCGGTCTGGCCGCCATCGCGGCGGCCGACTGGAAGAATGAAATCACGTCGCTGACGTCGCCGACCTGGTTGTCGGCCGAGCCGAGCGCCGCCGTCGTCTCCTCGACCAGGGCCGCATTCTGCTGCGTCGCCTGCTCGATCCGGCCGATCGCCTCCTGCACCTCGCCCACCGACGCCGACTGCTCCTTGTTGGCGGCCGCGATCTCCGCCACGATGTCGGACACGCGCTTCACCGAGGTCACGATCTCGCCGAGCGTGGCGCCGGCCTTGTTGACCAGCTCCACGCCATGCTTGACCTGCGTGTTGGAGTTCGCGATCAGCGTCTTGATCTCCTTCGAGGCGTGGCTCGAGCGTTGCGCCAGCGCCCGCACCTCGCCGGCCACCACGGCAAAGCCGCGGCCCGCCTCGCCCGCCCGCGCCGCTTCGACCGCGGCGTTGAGGGCCAGCAGGTTGGTCTGGAAGGCGATCTCGTCGATCATGCCGACGATGTCGGAGATGCGGCGGGCCGACTGCTCGATCTCGCCCATGGCGCTGACGGCCGCATTGGCCACCTGACCGCCGGCTTCCGCCGAGTTCCGCGCCGCCAGCGCGAGCTGGCTCGCCTGGCCGGCATTCTCGGCCGACTGCTGCACGGTGCCGTTGAGCTGCCGGATCGAAGCGGAGACTTCCTCGAGCGAGGCCACCTGCTTCTCGGTCCGCGAAGAAAGATCGGTGGCACCGCTGGCGATCTCGGTGGTCGAGGCCTTGATGTTGGCCATGCCTTCCATCGTCTGGCCCACGACCTGCGCCAGCTTCTCGGCGGTGGCGTTGGCGTCCGTCTTGAGACGGAGCAGACCGCCCCGATAGTCGCCGGCAATGCGCTTGGAAAGGTCGCCATTGGCCATCGCCGCCATCATCGCGCTGACCTCGCCGAGCGCCACGGCCATGGTGTCGGCCAGCCTGTTGATGCCTTCGCTGAGGGCGTGCATGAACCCGTGCTTGCCCTCGAGGCCGATACGAAGAGTGAAATCGCCGGCCATCGCCGCGTCGACGATTCCCGTCACCTCATCCTGCACCGCCTGCCGCTCGGTAATGTCCGCCAACTCCGCGACGAAGCCGACGCAGGTCTGCTTGCTCATCATCGGCGTGACTACGAATTCGAATTCGCGTCCGCCGGCCTTGACCCGCGTGCGCGAGGTCGCCGCGAGATTCTCCAGGAGGGCGCGCTGATGGTCCGGATCTTTGTGGAAGAAGAACATGCTCTGGCCGTTGAGCTTGCCGGCGTCGAACTGCGGCAGCTCCTTGCGGACGTCCGTTTCGACCGCCTGCAGCAGGGCGCGCAGGCTCTTGTTCAGGTAGACGATCTTGCAGTCGGGGGCGACGACCATCACGTTGCGGCTGATGCTGTCGACGGCGCTTTCGACCCAGGCCATCTGCGTGCCGGAGCCGGTATAGGTCTTGATGGCGCGCGCCATCGCGCCGATCTCGTCCTCCTGCTTCGTCGCGGGGATCTTGACTCCGTACTCGTCATTGGAAAGCCGGGTCATGGCGTCCTTGATGGCCGCGAGCGACGGCAACACCGCGCGCCTCGTCGCCCGTGCGAGCAGGACGACCATGAGCGCTCCGGCACCCGGCACGCACAATGAAATGGCGTCGATCGGGCGCCCGGCGGCAAGGTCCGCCGCCGGGACTGCCAGCATCGTCGAAACCGCGACGCCCGTCAGCAGAGCCAACCGTCCGCGGACGGTCAGGCATTTCGTCAATAGTGATCGAAACATGAATAGCTGGCCCTCCTAGGGCTCCATTGCGCTTCTGCATTCGACCGCGGCACGCCCGTAACCGTCCACACTCGCGGGCGCCGCGGCCGGGATCAGAACTCCTATCAATCGCCGTCGGTGCCGGTGGCCGCCGGCCGCCTGGCTAGCGGCCGCCGGGCGCCCGCTTTGGCCGGTGCCGGCGCATTGGCCGGTTCGGCCATCGCGCCTGCGTCGCTCTGGAAGAACGAGATCACGTCAGTCATGGTCTGGACCTGATTGTCGGCCGAGCCGAGCGCCGCCGTGGTCTCCTCGACCAGGGCCGCGTTCTGCTGCGTCGCCTGCTCGATCTGGCCGATCGCCTCCTGCACCTCGGCCACCGACGCCGACTGCTCCTTGTTGGCGGCGGCGATTTCCGCCACGATGTCGGAGACGCGCTTCACGGACGTCACGATCTCGCCGAGCGTGGCGCCGGCCTTGTTCACCAGCTCCACGCCCTGCTTCACTTGGCTGTTGGAGTTCGAGATCAGCGTCTTGATCTCCTTCGAAGCGTGGCTCGAACGTTGCGCCAGGGCCCGCACCTCGCCGGCCACCACCGCAAAGCCGCGGCCCGCCTCGCCCGCCCGCGCCGCTTCGACCGCGGCGTTGAGGGCCAACAGGTTGGTCTGGAAGGCGATCTCGTCGATCATGCCGACGATGTCGGAGATCTTCTGCGAGGACTGCTCGATCTCGCCCATGGCCTTCACGGCAGCTCCGGCAACCTCGCCGCCGCCCTCGGCCGAGTTCCGCGCGGCGATCGCCAACTGGGTCGCCAGACCGGCGTTCTCGGCCGACTGCTGTACGGTGCTGTTAAGCTGTCTGATCGAGGCCGCGATCTCCTCCAGGCTCGCCACCTGCTGTTCGGTGCGCGAAGAGAGGTCGTTGGCGCCGGCAGCGATCTCTGTAGTCGAGGTCTTGATGTTGGCCATGCCCTCCACCGTCTGGCCGACGATCTCCGCCAGCTTCTCGGCGGTGGCGTTGGCATCATGCTTGAGCCTCAGCAATTCGCCTTCGTAATCGCCGTTCATTCGCTTCGACAGGTCGCCGTTCGCCATGGCGGCCATCATGACGATGAGTTGGCCCATGGCTGTCCCGATCGTGCCTACCAGGTCATTCACGCCGTCAGCAAGCGCGTGGAAGAAGCCGGACTTGCCGCTGAGGTCGATGCGCCTCGAAAAATCGCCGGCGGCGGCGCTCTTGATCAACTGAGCGATCTCTTCGGCCGCCGCCCGCTCTATCTTCAGTCTCTCCTCGGCCTGCCGTTGCTTGCGCTCTTCCTCCGCACGGGCGTCGGTTTCGAGGCGCTCGCGTTCAATCAGATTGGCCTTGAACACCTCGACGGCCTTCGCCATGCCGCCGATCTCGTCACGACGTTCGAGCGCCGGGACGTCGACCGTTTTGTCGCCCCCCGCCAGACGGCCCATCGCTGCTGTCATCGCCAGGAGGGGATGAACCACTGATCTGAAGGTGGCTACCGCCATGAACAGCACAACCAACGCGCCGGCGAGGCAGGCGCCCATGAAGATCCAGCGCGTCGTCGCAATTGCGGCGACACTTTTTGCGCGGCCCTGTTCAAGCTGGGCATCGAGCATCTCCGCCAGATGGTCCATCAATTCCTCGGGCTGCTTGAATGTGCGCAGGAACCGACTCGCCTTCGCGTTTGTCGCCGCCACGTCGTCGTGCGAGCCCAACACGATGTCGGCCGAGCCGGTCGCGGAACCATCGAGCATCGGCGCGAGTTGATCCAGGATCTGCGCCGCCCCCGGGAAATCGATCGCCGTCGCCAGCTGGCGGTTCACGGCCAGCGCCGTGACGAGTTCGTCCCGATGTTCCTTATATTCGTCCTGGATCTCCGCCAGATCCATGCCGTCGCCCGTTTCCTGCGATGTCGGCGCGATCGCGGTCGCATCGCCCGTCGCAGCCGTCGCCTCCGGCGCGGCGCCCGCGGGCTGCAACTGCCGCATCGTGAGCAGGACATAGGCGCGCAGCGAATCGTGCATCGTGTCGATGTCCTTGTGATTGCCGATCATGGTGGTGAGTTGGTCTTCCCGACCCATCATCCGACCACTGTATTCGTTGGCGATCAGGCCGGCGGCCGAGACGACTACCGACGTCAACACCGATGCTACGGCCAGCGCTATCAACCTTCGACGGACCGTCAGACGGCCCAGGAAAATTCGCTTCGACATTAGTTTGTTCTCCACCCGTGAGTGCGTATTGCGGATATCGCGTTCTCAATCGCTCTTCAAAATCGCCACTACCTTCAAACATCTGCCTGCGTCGCAGCGCCGCTGCTTATGCTTAGAACTCTTCCCAGCCATCGTCGGTGCCGGTGGCGGCGAGCTTCTTGCCGCCGCTGCTCTGGGTTGGCCCGACGCTCGGCTTGGCGACCTTGGCCGTGAGCTTGGCCTGAACCGCCTTGGCGCCTTTGGCCGGAGACCGCGTGAGGGCGGGCTTTGCCGTCGGGGCGGCATCGGACTTGAAGAACGAGATCACGTCGGTGACGCCCTGGACCTGGTTGTCGGCCGAGCCCAGCGCCGCCGTGGTCTCCTCGACCAGGGACGCATTCTGCTGCGTCGCCTGCTCGATCTGGCCGATCGCCTCCTGCACCTCGCCCACCGACGCCGACTGCTCCTTATTGGCCGCCGCGATCTCTGCCACGATGTCGGACACGCGTTTCACTGAAGTGACGATCTCGCCCAGCGTGGCGCCGGCCTTGTTGACCAGTCCGACGCCCTGCTTCACTTGACCGTTGGAGTTCGAGATCAGCGTCTTGATCTCCTTCGAGGCGTGGCTCGAGCGTTGCGCCAGCGCCCGCACCTCGCCGGCCACCACGGCGAAGCCGCGGCCTGCTTCACCGGCCCGCGCCGCTTCGACAGCTGCGTTCAAGGCCAGCAGGCTGGTCTGGAAGGCGATCTCATCGATCATACCGACGATGTCGGAGATTTTCTGCGACGACTGCTCGATCTCACCCATGGCCTTGACGGCGGCTCCGGCAACCTCGCCACCACCCTCGGCCGATGTGCGCGCCGCCATGGCCAGCTGGCTGGCCTGGCCGGCGTTTTCGGCCGACTGCTGCACGGTCGTATTAAGCAGACGGATCGACGCGGCGATCTCCTCGAGCGAGGCCACCTGCTCCTCGGTGCGAGAGGAGAGATCGGTGGCGCCGCTGGCGATCTCGGTCGTGGAGGACTTGATGTTGGCCATGCGCTCGACCGTTTGGCCGACGATCTCCGAAAGCTTCTCGGCCGTCGCGTTGGCGTCGGTCTTCAGCTTAAGGAACTCGCCCTGATACTCGCCGCTGATCCGCTGCGACAGGTCGCCCTGCGCCATCGCGGACATCATGGTTACGATTTCGGAGACCGCCTTGTTCACGGTCTCCGTCACCTGATTGATGCCCTCGGCCAGCGTCTTCATGAAGCCGACCTTGCCTTCGATGCCTAGCCGTTTCGATAGATCGCCGGCGGCGACCGCACTGACCAGCTGTGCCACCTCCTCCTGCACCGCCA
>JBGPEQ010000084.1:0-10371 GCA_041482855.1 Dongiaceae bacterium
GCCCACCAGGCAGCACAGCAACAGCTCCGGCAGCGGATAGAGCACCTTCGCCTTCTGCCGCGGCTCCGGCATCTCTTCGAAAAACTCAAGCCAGCCCAGCCCATGACCAACCGACCGTCCCATCGCGAACCTCCCCCAACAGGAGATTCTCGATACGTTCTTTCAAGCCCGAGGGGAATCCCTCATCGCATTCCATTCAAGCGATTACCCTGGTCCTTCGAGACGCCCGCTTCGCGCCTCCTCAGAGCGTGTGAATCTTTAGCCATTTTGGCGTGGAAAGCAGTTGAATTGCGCGTGATTGTTCGATTCTGTGTCGGCATGGGCTGGTTGGGGAGCCGGTTGATGTTGAGCGAGAAGGCGCTGATTGAGGGCTTGCCGGAGCAGCGCGTGCCGGAGCCGGCGGGTCGCGGCGCGCCGCGGTTTCGCCAGGCGGAGCGTCGCCAGATCGGATGGCATGCAGCCGCGATCGATGAGCTGATCGCGCCCGATCATCCGGTGCGGGCGGTGTGGGCGTTCGCGGCGGCGCTGGATCTGCGCGAACTGCATGAGGCGGTGAAGGCGCGCGAGGGGGTGCCGGGACAGGCGCCGCCGGCCCCCGAGTTGATGGTGGCGCTGTGGCTGTGGGCCACGGCGGACGGGGTGGGCAGCGCGCGCCAGCTCGATCGGCTGTGCGAGCAGCATCTGGCCTATCGCTGGCTGTGCGGCGGGGTGTCGATGAACTACCACACGCTGTCGGATTTCCGGGTGGCGCATGGCAATGTGCTGGAGCGGCTGCTGGCGCGCGGGGTCGCGGCGCTGGTCGCGGAGGGTCTGGTGGCGCTGGAGGTGCTGGCCCAGGACGGGGTGAAGGTGCGGGCGGCGGCCGGGGCAGGTTCGTTCCGCCGGCGCACCCGTTTGGAGAAGCTGGAGGCGGCGGCCACGGAGCGGGTCGCGCAGTTGCGCGCGGAACTCGACACCGACCCGGCGGCGGGCGAGCGGCGCCAGCGGGCGGCGCAACAGCGCGCCGCGCGCCAACAGGAGGAGCGCGCGAGCGCGGCGCTCGATCGCATGAGCGAGCTTGAGGCGGAACGGGCGCGCCGCGAGAAGACCAACAAGGAACAGACAAAAAAGCAGAAGGAGCCGCGCGCCTCGACCACCGACCCCGAGGCACGGGTGATGAAGATGGCCGATGGCGGGTTTCGCCCAGCCTACAACATGCAGATCGTCTCGGTGCCGGGGCCGCAGGTGATCGTGGCGGTGGACATCGAGACGAGCGGCTCGGACCGGGGCTTGGCGCGCCCCGCCCTGGAAAACCTGCGGAGTGGCGGGACCAAGCCGTCTGATTACCTGGTCGATGGCGGCTTCACCAAGAACGAAGACATCGAGTGGGCACATGCCAGCGGCATCAAGCTGTGGTGCCCGCCGGCCAAGAACAAGCATGGTACCGAGCCGTACGCGCCGCGCCGTGCCGATGGGCCGGGCATGGCCGACTGGCGCCAGCGCATGGCAGGCGAGGCCGGCAAGGCGCGCTACAAAGAGCGCGCCAAGGCCGAGTGCCCGAACGCCTGGGGCCGCCGCATGGGGCTCGGCCGGCTTCTCGTGCGCGGCAAACAAAAAGCCCGCGCCGTGCTGCTGTGGTTCGCGCTTGCCCACAACATGTTGCGCGCCTTCGCCTTGCGCCGGGCGGCTGCGGCCGCTTGAGATCATGCGCCAGCGGCCGATCCTTCGCCCCTTCCCCGCAGCCGACATACGCGCCGCGCAAGCCGGCCCGGCAATCCCGTCCGCGACAGGTATTTCGCCGCGTGTCCTCACCGGTCCCAATCGGTCAAATGTGATGCCCCGACCCATAGCTTCACACACTCTCAGGATGAGGGACATTGTTGATGGCATTGAGAAAAGACCTCATCCTGAGGAGCCCGCAAAGCGGGCGTCTCGAAGGACGCGCGATGCCGATCCAGCACCTCCGGTGATTTCCTCACAGGATCGAAAGCCGGAATCCACAAGCACGGGCTCGCGACTATGGATGCCGGCTTCCGCCGGCATGACGATGAGAGTCTGGTGCGTCCAGTCATGATGAGCATGTCTTAGCTCAGCGTTTGGCTTTGCGTCCGGAAGCCCCCTTCCCGCGGCGGCGCGCCACCGCGTCGGCCAACAGGCACATGATCTCGAACATCAGGGTGGCGCCGACCAGGGCCGTGTTGCCGCTGGGATCGAAGGGCGGCGATACCTCGACGACGTCGCCGCCGATGAGGTCGAGGCCCTGCAGGCCGCGCAGGATGTGCTGGGCCTCCAGCGTCGTCAGGCCGCCGATCTCCGGGGTGCCCGTGCCCGGCGCATAGACGGGATCGAGGCCGTCGACGTCGAAGCTCACATAGGTCGGGCCCTTGCCGGCGATGCGGCGTGCCTCCTTGATCGTCTTGGCGACGCCGAGCTTCGTGAACTCCTCCATGTAGACGACGCGGATGCCGACCTTTTCGGCGAAGTCCATGTCGCCGACGTTGTAGGTGGAGCCGCGGATGCCGATCTGGATCGTCCGCCTGGGATCGAGCACGCCCTCCTCGATCGCGCGCCGGAAGGGCGTGCCGTGGGTGTATTTGTTGTCGCCGAAATAGCGGTCGTTGGTGTCGGAGTGGGCGTCGAAATGGACCATGCCGATGGGGCGGTCCTTGGCGATGGCGCGGAAGATCGGGAGCGTGATCAGATGGTCGCCGCCGGCCGAAAGCGGCAGCGCCCCGGCGGCATGGACCTTCTGGTAGAAGCGCTCGACGCGGCCGAGCGTATCCATGAGGTCGATCGGATTGACCGGGGCGTCGCCGAGATCGGCGATGCGCGCGAGATCGTAAGGCGCGATGCGGCTGACATGATGCACCTTGCGCATGAAGCTCGACATGTTGCGGATCTCGCGCGGGCCGTGGCGGGCGCCGGCGCGGTTCGTGGTGCCGCCGTCCCAGGGCACGCCGATGAGGGCGATGTCGACCTTCGTCGGCTCGGTCAGGTAGGGCAGGCGCATGAAGGTGGGAATGGCGCTGAAGCGCGGGGTGATGGCGGCGTCGACGGGCTGCGGATTGGCGGTCGGCTTGTTCACAATGGGACCTTCCGTGATTCGGCGATGGCCCAGGCTTGGCCATGGCTTGCGTTCGGTAAATATGAAACTTTGAAAGCTCGGTTCATGATAATCGAATGTAACGCTTCCTCTCCGGGTTGCCCATGCTCTCCAAGCTCGCCAACACCGACATCAAGCTGCTGCGCGTGTTCCTGGCCATCGTCGAGGCCGGCGGATTCGCGGCCGCCCAGGCCCAGCTCAATCTCAGCCCATCGCGTATCAGCACGCTGCTCGCCGACCTCGAGGCGCGGCGCGGCATGCGGCTCTGCCAGCGCGGCCGGGTCGGCTTCCGCCTCACCGACAAGGGCCGCGCCATCCACGAGGCCAGCCTGCAGCTCTTCGGCGCCCTCGAACAGTTCCGCGCCCGCGCCGGCGCGCTGCGCGGCCGCCTGGTGGGCGAGCTGCAGATCGGCATCGTCGATAATACCCTGACCAACCCGGCCTGTCGCCTGGCCGCCGCCATCGGCCGCTTCAAGGCCCGTGCTGCCGACGTTCACGTCACTTTGCACGTGCTGGCGCCGACGGAGCTGGAGCAGGCCGTGCTCGATCAGCGCTTGCCGGCCGCGATCGGCGCCTTTCATCACCATGTGGCGGGATTGAGTTATGCGCCGCTGTTCGTCGAAGAGCAGACCCTCTATTGCGGCAGCGGCCATCCCTTGTTCCGGCGCGTCGATGAATCGATCTCGCTCGCCGACATCGCCGACGTCGATTTCGTCGATCGCGGCTATGGCGGCGGCGTCAAGGCGCGCCATCCCGGGACGGACTTCCGGGCGACGGCGACGGCGAACAACATGGAGGCGGCCGCGACGCTGATTCTGTCGGGCCGCTATATCGGCTATCTCCCGACCCATTGCGCGGCGCCGTGGGTCGAGCGCCGTCTGATGCGCTCCCTGCTGCCGGCGCGGCTGGCCTACGAATCGCTGTTCGAGTCGATTACCCGCAGGGGCGTCGAGCGCACGCCCGCGCTGCAGGTCTTCCTGGAGGATCTGCAGGCGGCGCACGGCGCCGTCGCGGCGCGCCCGGCAAACGCCGACGCGCCGCGAAGACGACGGCCGCGGAAGGCCGCGCCGAGAACGCTCAGCCGAGCTTCGGCTGCGTCTTGACCACGCTCGGCCGGGTGCTGATCGCCTGCCACCAGCGATTGAGGCGGGGCGAGGCCGACAGGAGTTTCTTGCCCTCGGGCGTTGCGCTGAAATAGGCCATCACCGGCGCCAGATGGAGGTCGGCCAGGCTGATCTCGGGCCCGCACAGGAACGGGCCGGTATTGTCGACCAGCGCTTCGAGGGCGGCCACGGTCTTCTCGACCATCGGCATCGCCTCGGCGACGATCTTGTCATCCGGCGTGCCGCCCAGGAGCGGCACCACCGCCCGCTGCCACACGACTTTGCCGATGCAACTCGGATAGGTGTAGGAATCGCTCACCGATATGAACTGCATCATGCGCGCCCGCCGCTTCGGGTCGGCGGGTTGCAGCTTCGGGCCGGGGAACACCTCATCGATGTAGCGCGAGATCGCGCCGGTTTCGTAGAGCTTGAATCCCTCATGCTCGAAGGCCGGAACCTTGCCGAAGGGTTGGCGGGCGAGGTGGGCCGGCGATTGCCCGGCTCCCGTCAGGATGTCGACCTCCTCAAGCTTGTAGTCGACGCCTTTTTCCTCCAGCGCCAGGCGCGCCGTGCGCGTGTAGGTGCTGTACGCAGGTCCATAGACGACCGGTGCGGCCATGGTGATTCCTCCCTTGTTGAATCGTTTGATCGCCGCGATCCCGTTCGGCGGCAATTGCGCGACAGCCTAGACGGCGCCCGGCGGGCGGGCAAGGCGTCGGCAGTTTTGTGGACCGATACTCACGCGCAAGTGATCGCGCGCGCGGACGCCGTGACAATTTTCGGAGCCGCACGAGCCACTTGCGGCAATGCTAGCGTCGGCCTCGGGTTTGGCGTTAGAATTGTAACAAGCGCGCTCGACGAGGCCTTAGCGCCGACGTCGAATGTTGGAGCCGGCCACTGCGCCCCAGGGGGTGTCCGGCCTCAGACAACGGAGGCGCCTATGTATGTCCGAGATATTTTGAGCACCAAGGGCGGCCGGGTCACGACCATCAAACCCGACTCCAAGATTTCGGCCACCAGTAAGTTGCTGTCCCAACATCGCATCGGCGCGGTGCTCGTCACCGACGCCGCCGACAAGATCGTCGGGATCATTTCCGAGCGCGATATCGTGCGCGGCCTCGCCAACCACGGCGGCGCCGTGGCCGAGCTTTCCGTAAGCGACCTGATGACGCGCGACGTCCGCAGCTGCACACTCGGCGATACCATCGCCGACATCATGGCGATCATGACGACCCACCGCATCCGCCATCTGCCGGTCCTCGAGGACGGCAAGCTGGCGGGCATCGTCAGCATCGGCGACGTCGTCAAGTACCGGCTCGACGAGGCCAAGCACGAAGTGGAGTCGATGCGGGACTACGTGCTGGCCGGCCGCTGAGCGGCCGGGGGCTTGCGGCGCGTTCTAGCTGCGCCCGCGGCGCCGCGTGCATCACCTTCAGGGGATGGTGCGTGATCGGCCGTTGTGATCTTCGGTACGACCGTATGCCGTCGTGCGGGGTCTATCGGGTGATGTTCTCAGACCAGGAGCGCGGGCCTGGCGGCGCGAAGTCAGTCGGCATAGTCGAAGGCTAGAACAGCGTCCAACCGGAATTGCGGCAAATGAAGGCCGCCACGAGAGCGATCTTGACTATCAGCACTATGCTGACACTGACCGCCCCGACGACATACAGGACGAATGAGAGCAATCGCAGAAAGGAATATTTTCCAGGCATACGCCCAGTAGGATACCAGCGACTTGTCAAGTTCGTCGCACCACTGATCTCAGCTAGGACGCCACCACGAAGGACGGCGCCGCTCAGAGCAATCTCCTGTAGATTAGCCTCCGGCATGGCCTGGGGTCCGGAGCATGCCAAGATCGACTCGAAATGACAGACGGCACCTGGTCAAGGCCGGATTAAGGGTCTATCGATCTCTTCGTCGGCCAGCCCGCGCCGAGCGCGTTGCGCAACGCTCATGCCGTCGCAAAGATACCAACAAGGAGAATTCAATATGTCTTCGGTAATTGGACGGGGATTTGGACTCGCTGCCACCCTGCTGCTTGCCAGCGCATTCGGCATGGGTGCCGCGTACGGCGCCGAAAGCGGCACGAAGGCCGGCTACTTGAAATGCGACGTGGCGGGCGCTGTCAGCTTCATCTTTGGTTCGTCGCGCGACATCACCTGCCTGTACAGTCCCGAAGGCGTGAAGCGCGTTGACCGGTACACGGGCAAAATCAAGAAGTACGGTGTCGACATTGGTTTCTACGGCAACGGCGTGATGATCTGGGCGGTCATAGCGCCCACATCGGATGTCGGACCGGGCGCTCTCGCCGGCGATTACGGCGGCGTCAGCGCGGATGCTGCGGTCGGACTCGGCGTCGGCGCCAATGCGCTGCTCGGCGGCGGCAAGAAGTCGATCGCCCTGCAGCCTGTCAGCATCGAGGGCATCACCGGCTTGAACGTCGCGGCCGGCGTCGGTGTGCTCACCCTGCGCGCCCGCAAATAGCGGGTGATTGCACCGCGTCCGGCCTGCGGTCCTCCCCGCATCAGCCGGAAGGTGCCGATCGATCCGGCAGCTGCGGGAGCTGGAGGGGCACGCGGCGGATCATTCCGTCGGGCGCAGAAGCGGCACGGCGAGCTGATGAGTTAGATCAGGTCGACGTCCGTGAGGGCTGCGCGACGTGGTGCCGGATCCTAGACGCGATCGAGCGGCTGCAGGCGAAGGCGCCGGCGGAGATGGCGCATTGATACGGAACGGCCCCCTGTGTCCCGACAGGAGGCCATTCGACCCAACCCCAAAATCCTACCCGCACCACAGGCACGGTAGTGCGGCAAGCGTTCGGGATTATGTGACGGCCGTCACAAGTTGGTCCGGAGGGTTCTCTACCTAGCGATGAACGGCGAGATCATCGCCAAGAGGAAAGGGACTGCGAACATCAGCACCACGGCAACAATGATGGCCGCGTCCGTCAGACGCAGGAAACTGCGAAGCAACATTCCCGCCTCCATGTTCCGTTGATTAACCATGGGGCTCATATGACGGGTTATTTCTGCGGGCACAGTGACGTGGCGCACTACCAGGCGATGGCGGCCGTCACACTTGGCCGTGATTCTTTGCGAACCGGCACCGGCGGGGAAGGTGCATTTGGGCTAGGACACTACCTAGGACACCGGAATGCGCAGATTCGCCAGAAATGGCCTGGATTCTACATTCCCAGCGAGTTCATGAAGCTCATGTCGCGGGAGACGCCGCCGTCCTGCGCATAGTGGGGCTTCGGCAGATCGTGCACATGCACGTCGTCGCCGCCATGGGCTCGCAGCGCCTCGACGGCCCGCCGCTCGTCTTCCGGTCTGAGCGTGCGCACCCACAGCACAAGTCCGCCGCGGTCGAGTTGCTCCTGCAGGCGGTGCGCGTGGCGCTGCTCGAGGAAGCGCGCAAAGGCGGCGCCGATGAGGCCGCCGCCGCCGCCGGCAACCGCGCCGGCAATGAGGGCCGCGGCCGCCGTGCCGCCGGACGCGACCACCGCGCCCGCCGCCGCGCAGGCGCCGACATAGAAGAGGACGCCGACGAGCGCGCCCTTGCCCTCGGTCCGCGAGTCCGTGCCGATGTAGGCCTGGGTCGGCACTTCCGGATCGTCTTCAAGCTCGGAGACCTTCTCGAAGCGGTGTCCGAGCTTGGCCTCGATGCTGGCCTGACCGGCCAGCAGACTGAGATGGGACCGATCGAACCCGGCGATCAACAGAGAGTCGACCGCCGATTGCAGCGACTTCTCGTCGTGAAACACGGCGACCGCTTCGCGGATTGCGGTGTCGACCATGGGCGCCTCCTTTCCTGGCGGGCAGCCCCCCTTCGCACCCGTCGCTTTCGCTGACGTTCCGAATTCTATCCCAAACCGGGCCGGACTTTAAGGGGCTTCGTGCCCGAAGCGACATGCCCGACCGGCGAAGTTGCGACGGCGGCCGGGGAGGCCTATTTTCCGAGTCGCGCAGCCAGCCCCGCAGGAGGCCGGACCATGACCGCAAGCTTCGACTTCGCCGCCGCCTGCAAGCCCGGCATGGTCCTGCGCACCCGCGACCGCAGCGAGGCCACTATCGGCCGCGCCGCCGCCGAGGAGGGCCTGATCTACGGCGATGTCCGCGTGTTCGGCCCCTGCGTCTGGCGGCAGGACGGCCGCTATCGCGACGCCCCCGGCGGGGCGGCCGGGCCGCTCGATCTCATGCCGCCGGAGGCCGCGGCGGCGGCCAGGCCGCGCAAGACGGTCTCGCTGAAGGACGCGCTCGACCCCGCCAACCGCTCCTTCTGCTGCGACTGAGCCCCCGCCTTGTCGGAAGAGCGGCTGCCGACGGAGCTGTGGGTGCAGGCCCATCTGCGCCGCTGCTCCGTCGACGCGACGCCGGCGGTACTGCTGCGGCGCGGCGAGCCCGAACGCGGCACGGTCCTGCTCAAGCTCAATCAGATCGAGGCCGGTTGCCGCATCCTGAGCCAGGCCCGCGACCTAGAGGGACGGCTGGGCTGGCTGCCGGCCCTCGCCGGCAAGCTGGTGCCGGAGGCCGAGGCCGACGCCTACATCGCCCGCGCGGTCGACCGCGATCCCGACCTCTGGGTGATCGAGATCGAGGACCGCAACGGCCGCAATCCTTTCGATGGCAAGCTGATCGCCTGAGGGCGCGGAAACGCCGCCGCAATGGCTGCAAGACCACCCTGCGTCCTTCGACAAGCTCAGGATGAGGGCGAATTTTGGTGGCACTAAAAAATCTACCTCATCCTGAGCTTGTCGAAGGACGCAGGGCGCTAGTCCCCGACACCAACAGCTACGAAAACTGGACGCGGACCCGTCCCAGCGCGCCGAAATCGGCGACCACCTGGTCGCCGGGCGCGATCGGCATCGGCTTGATGCAGGTGCCGGTGGTCACGATCTGGCCGGCCTTGAGGCCGTCGCCGCGAGCGGCCCGATCGTTGGCCAGCCAGGCGAGGGCCATGCGGGGATCGCCGAGCACATTGGCGCCGCTGCCGCGCTCGGCCACGGCGCCGTTCTTGTGACCGACCACGGGATGGGCGGCGAGATCGACGCCGCGCCAGCCCGCGGCTTCGTCGCCGAGCACGAAATAGCAGGCGCAGGAATCGTCGGCGACCAGCTGCGGCGCGCCCACGCGGGCGAAATCCCGATAGCGCGAATCCGGCACCTCGATGGCGAGATGCAGCGTGCCGACGGCCGCCATCACTTCTTCGGTCGTATAGCGGTTGGCGCGCGGCGGCAAGTCCTTCGCCACGCGGAACGCGAACTCCGCCTCGGCGACGCGCATATGCAGCGGACCGGCCGGCAGGCGGGCGCCGTCGGGGTGGCAGAATTTGGCGAACAAGCGGCCGCCGAGCGGCTCGGTAACGCCGATATGACGCTGGCCCGCGCTGCTGGTGGCCGCGATCTTCCAGCCGATCACCTCGCCGCCATGGTGTTCGGCCATGGCATCCTGGATGGCGTAGCCCTCCTCCAGGCTCCGCGGACGGCAGTCGTCGGGCAGCGCCTCGAGCAGACGCTGTTCCTGCCATGCCGACCACAGGATGTCGGCGGCCTGGCGTGCTCGCTGCGAGTGCATCGGCCGATGGCCTAGGCGGCCTTGGACTCGGCGGCGACGCGGAACTGATAGCCGGCCGCGTTGGCGGAGCGCTCCAAATCGAGCCAGACCTCGCCCCCCGGCCCGATACGATAGTCGTAGAGGCTCGGGAAGGGCTGCCAGGGCTGGGTCCGCAATTTCGTGTAGTGGATCAGCTTCGAGCGTCCCGCGACATACTCGGCGTCGCGCGCATTCCATTCCGGCGCCAGTTCGCCCCAGATTTCCGGCATGGCCGCCGCCTTGTTCAGCAGCACGCTCTTGCGCTCGTTCTGCGCCTCGGCCAGCGTCCACACCGCGCCCATGCGCGCGCAATCGATCAGCATGACCGAGGAATCGAATGGCACGCCGCCGGCGCGATTCTTGGCGGCGATGGCGAGGAAGCCGTGACCGTTCATCTCGGTGTCGAACAGCGCGCCAGGGTCGGCGAGATAGACCTGGTCGACGTCGTTGTAGATGGCCCGGCCGCTGCCGCCGGCGAGATGCGGGATCGCCAGGCGATAATTCGTGAAACCGGTCGTCCACCACCAGCGGTTGAAGCCGATCAGATCCTTCATGAGATGGATCTCGTATACGCGCGAGGAGTCGCGCGCCTTCTCGA
>JBGPEQ010000085.1:0-10292 GCA_041482855.1 Dongiaceae bacterium
CGGCAGCACGCACACGGCCGCCACATAGCAGGTGGCGACGGCGACGTGCAGCCACCGCGGGAAGGCGCGGGACTCCGTGGGCCGCTTTGCCGCGGCGCGCGGTTCAAGAATTGCGAAGTTGAGGTATGCGGCAAACACGACGATCAGCGCCCCATAGAGAAGGTCGAAGCCGCGGCCGCCGCTGAAGTAACGTGCTGCAGGCTGCTCGAGCCCGCCGATCGCCACGATCGACTGCAACAACGGCGCCACGAAGATTGCGGCGGCGAGCGCCGGCAGAACTCCGGCGGGATTGATTCTCAGCGGGGCATTCCTGTGGCTGCCGGGCGGTCGGCCTTGGCCGATTTCATATCCGGGATCATAGAGCGGAATGCGGCGTTCCGAGCGCTCCATGAAAACGACGAACGCGAGAAACGCCGCCACCATCAAGAGCGCACCGAATACAGAGGTGATTTCCACGTCGCCCATTTTTACGGCCTCGAAGGCGTGGCTCAGGTTGAACGGCAACAGCCCCACGACACTGCATGCGAGAATCAGGAGCACGCCGTCGCCAATGCCGTGGGCCGTGATCTGCTCCGCAAGCCACATCAGAAAGAGCGCGCCGGCCACGAGGCCGACGACCGTCATAAGCATGAACAGGGGACCGGGCACGACGACCACCCCGGCGATGGATTCGAGGTCGACGGCGACGCCTGTCGCCTCGAAGCCGGCCAGCACGATGGTGAGGATGCGGACAAGCATGCCGAGTCTCGCGCGTTCCGTCGAACCGCCGAGCCGCAGGAAAATGCGACTCGCCAGGTGAACGATGATGAATGCCGAGATGTACGGCATGATGCCGAGGGAGAAGATCGACAGGTCGGGGATGCTCATGCCGCCTGCTAAGAAAGAAATGTGCCGGAGCCTTTCTATTGCCGCCAGATCGAGGCCGGGGACCGGGAGATAGTGGCCGCCGCGATAGACGACAAGCGCGCCCAGCGTGAACAGCAGACGACGCCACAGGTCCGCCCGATCGCCGGGACCGCCGCCCGGCGGGCCGTCCGCGAATCCCCCTGCAATCCCTCGGCGCGGCATTCCAGTCCCGTCTTCGTCGATCACGGCCGACATCTGCCCCCCGCTCGCAGGCAAGGTGAAACCGCAGATAAGCACAGATGAACGCGGATTTCATGGCCTATCCGCTGGGGTCGCCGCCGCCGGCCATGCGCTCCAACCCGTCGGTGTTCATCGGCGTTCATCTGTGGTTTCATTCCCTTCGTCAACATCGCGGAGGATGCTGGCTACCATGAACACCGTCGCCGATATCGCTGTCCCTGACTCCGACGTCGCCGCCTTCCGCACCGACGGCGCCGTCGTGCTGCGCGGTCCGTTCGCCCAGTGGGTGGAGACCCTGCGCGCCGGCGTCGCCCGCAACATCGCGTCGCCCTCGCCGGATGCGCGCGTCTACGACGGCTCGCCCGGCAAGGGCCGCCATTTCGGCGACTACTGCAACTGGGACCGGATTCCCGAATACCGCCGCTTCATCTTCGAATCGCCGGCCGCGCGCATCGCCGCGCGGCTCATGGGCTCGCGCAGCGTGCGCCTCTTCCACGAGCATGTGCTGGTGAAGGAGCCGGATTCCGACGTCCCCACGCCCTGGCACCACGACCAGCCCTATTACAGCGTCGACGGCGCGCAGACCTGCTCGCTCTGGATACCCCTCGATTCCGTGCCGCGCGATACCGTGCCGGAGTTCGTCGCGGGCTCGCACCGCTGGGGCACGTGGTTCCGCCCGGAACGCTTCAACAAGTCACCGCTCAACGCCGACGACGGCCTGGAGCCGGTGCCGGACATCGCGGGCAACCGCGATCAATACCGCATCCTCGGCTGGCCCATGGAGCCGGGCGACGCCGTCGCCTTCAACTACCTCACGCTCCACGGCGCCCCCGCCAACCGCCAGGCCGGCAACCGCCGCCGCGCCTTCAGCTTGCGCCTCGTCGGCGACGACGCCCGCTGGGCCGTCCGCCCGGGCGTCACCTCGCCGCCCCTCCGCGGCGTGAAGCTGGCGCACGGCGCCGTCTTGGACGCGCCGGAGTTTCCGCTGCTGCTCGGCTAGTGCGGGATCGACGTCAAGCGTCCTTCGACAGGCTCGGGATGAGGTCGACCGTTGGAAATCGCGCCTCGCTGTTAACGCAATCCCAGAGATAGCACGCCAATCCAAGGTCGCCCGTCCACAGCGAGTAACGGCCCTGACCGTACTCACGCCGCGCCGTCCGGCACTGCGCGATGGCGGTCATGGCGAAGGCGTGGGCGCGATCGAGCCACACGGCATCGCCCGTGCGCTCGTAGAGCTTGAGCAACGCATAGCCGTTGCCGGCGGTGCCGTGGCAGAAGTTCGAGCCCTTGGCGAGTGGGCCGGCCTGCCAGACGAGTTCGCCCCCGGCGCGCAACAGCCGCTCCAGCGCGGGAGTCGAGAACGGGCAGTCGGCGAAGGCCGCGACGATGCCGGGCGCGCCGTGGCAGATCTGGACGAGGTAGGACGGCGCTGCGCGCGTCGGCACGACGGGCCAATTCACGCCACTCCCTGATGCGCCGGCCGTCGCCGCCAGCGTTTGCGGGATGGCCCCGGCAAGGCGGGCCTGCTGCTCGGCCGCGAGCCAGCGCCAGCCGCGCAGCAGCGCCATCATGTTGCCGGCATAGCCGTGCCCAAGGCCAAGATAGCGCGTCGAGCGGCCATAGAGGTCCTGCGTCCAGAGCGGCCCGAATTCGGTCGGCGCGAGATCGTCCAGCAGGCGCCGCGCCTGCACGAGGTAAGCGTCGCGCCAGCGCTCCTCGCCGGTCAGCTCCGCCATGGCGACGCAGGCAAGCATCGTACCCGGCGTGCCCCACAGCAGCTCGAGCAGGGGCAGCGCGTTGTTGACCGCCACCCGTTCGAGCAGTTCGTCGGCAACGCTCGGATCGGGCGCCAGGCGCGCCATCAGCAGCAGCACGCCGACATCGCCGCACAGCAGCGAGCCATGCTGCGGGTAGGGATTGGCCGCATGCTCTTCGCGGTTCAGCGTCAAGAGGCGCGGCAGCAGTCCGCGAAAATCCTGGCCGAATTCTACTGCCCCCGCCCGCCGCAGATGGTCGAGCGCCCACAGCACGCCGGCGGCGCCGAAGTACAGGCTCGTCGGTGGTTCGCCGGCGCCCTCGTCGAGCGGATGGGCCGGCCAAAAGCGGTCGGGATCGAAGCGTTCGAGCGCGTCATCGACGATCTCCCGGATCGCCGCGCGCGCCATGTCAGCGTCCCAGGCTTCTGGTGAGAGCGATATGTGGCGCCGAGGGTCGAACATTGCCGATGCGGGTCAGGGCGTGCGCTTGGAAATCATAGCTGGGAGTGTCCGCTATGGGGCGCACGTGGTCCAGGACCGTGGCGCGTCCGCATATTGTGCAACCGGACAGATGGTTGACAGTTTGGACCGGAGACATGGCTGACACTTTTTCAATCAGTTGAGTCCTTCAGTAGCGGTTGGGCCTGTGGGTATGTGGGCGAAGGCGAGCATTTCCCCATGTTCTCCTCCTTCAGGGGAACATGGGGGAAGCGCAGCCGGTCCGCGCAGCGGATCGTCCACATATCCACAGGCGTCATGGCGAGGCGACCCGTGCCCGCGGCCGGCGCAGCAGGCGATGAGTGCGGCGATCGATGTAGCCAAGTTCGATGTCGGCGTAGCACACACGCCAGTCGCCGCCGGCGGTCTCGGTGATGCCGACGGGCTCGCCCACCAGTACCTGGCTGACGAAGATCAGCTCGCCCGCCCACTTGATCTCGCCATTCGTGCGCACGCGGCGGACTGCGCTCTCGCCGCCATACTCGGGCTCGCGCAGCCGGCAGGGATAGGGCCGCGACGAGGCGACGTAGAGCGTGGCCGGCGTCTTCTGGCCGAGGGCCTCGTGGGGCCGCACCTCGTTGTACTCGCGCCGGAACCGCTCGAAGCGCGCCTGCTGGGCGCGCACGGTTGGCGCCGGCGGCTGGGCGGTGGCCTGCTTAAGGGTCCTGTGCAGGCGCTCGTGGCGGCCGTTCTGTTGCGGCTGGCCGGGCTCGATGCGCTCGGGCTTGATGCCGAGCTTGATCCACCACACCGACAGCCGCGACAGCCCGCCGGCGCCGATGCTCGCAAAGGGCGGGCCGTTGTCGCTGCGCAGCGCGCGCGGCAGTCCGAACTCAGAGAACGCCGCCTCGAAGCGCGGGCGGACATGATCGTAATCAGGGGCTCCCACCGCCCGGCAGACCAGCGCGTAACGGCTGTAGGCGTCGCTCACCGTCAGCGGATCGCAGCGCACCCCGTCGCCGGTGGGGAACCAGCCCTTGAAGTCCACGCTCCAGACGTCGTTGGACGCGCGCACCGCACCAAAGGGCTGCTCATAGGGCGGACAGCACCGGCGCCGGCCGCGCTCACCCACCAGATCCGCCCGCTTCAGCCAGTCGCCGATCGTACTCGCCGCCGGCATCACCCAGTCCGGATGGGCCTCCTGCAGCTTTACGCGCAGCTTCTTCGGCCCATACAACTTGAACCGCTTCTTCAGCTTCACCGCCGCCGCCACCATCTCCGACGGGCGCGCCAGCCCGTACCGGTGCGGCGTCCGCGCCCGCTCCTCGAGCCCCAGCGGCCCCAGCGCTCGATAGCGCGCCAGCCACTTGTAGCCGCTCGTCCGGCTGATCCCGTAATACGCACACAGCGCCGTCATCGACTCCTCGTCCGCCAGCGCTTCACCCACAAACCGCACGCGCTCGTCCATGGCACAGATCTCTTTCCAGGGCATCGGCAGGTCCTCCCTGCCGACAGTAAAAATCTGTCAACCATGTCTCCGGTCCAATCTGTCAATAATCTATCCGGTTCGAACCAACCTTGATCCTCCCCCACTGCGTGGGGGAGGAGACTGGATGATGGCGCGTCTCATCGGCGTAGGCCGCGCCAGGCGTCGTGGGCGGTCATCAGGGAGGCGACGAGCAATAGGGCCAGAGAGAGGAGGATCGGCGGAAATGCCGTCCATAGCCGGATGTGGAGGGCGGCGGTCTCCTCGGGGTAGCGGATGTAGTCGCCGAAGCCGAGGGACATCTGACGCAGAAGAAGAATGGCGAACGCAGCCGCGAGCAGCGACGAGAGCAGCAGCATCGCGGCTTTCGCGCGGGTTCCGAAGCCTTGGGTGAAGATGTCGACGGTGACGTTGGCGCCGCTGATCTGGCAATAGGGGAGGAACGTGAAGATGGCGATGCCGACGAAATGCTTCGCCAGCTCGTACTCGCCGGAGAAGGGTGCGTTGAACAGCAGGTTCGAGATGGCGCTCGCCGCCGTGATCAACACGAGCAGGACGATGATGAGGCCCCCGGCGAGCGCCCAGCTCCTGATGATGCCGCGAAGGAGGCCGGCCCACGATGGCCTCTTCCGCGGCGCCCCCTCCCCGTTCGCCCCGCGGCTGTGAACGAAGCTCACGTGCTGTATTTCGCGATCGTGGCGCGCGCGGTCTCTACGAGGGTCTTGCCGTCGATGAGCCTGCTGGAGGAGGCCGCAATCCACTTATCGACCACGGGCGCCAGGGCGGTGCTGAATTCCTCGGTCTCGTCGTGGCTGAGCACGATATGCTCGTTGCCGGAATCGGTGGCGATCTTGATGCCGGCGTTGTCGGAATTGCGCCAGATCTCGCCGATCTGGCGGAGCCAGGCCTCGTCGGAGGCCTTGTCGAAGACCGCCTTGAGATCGTCGGGCAGCGATTCCCAGCGCGCCTTGTTCATGGAGACCTGGAAGGTGGTGGTGCCCAGGCGCCAGTCGTTCTCGCCCTCGATCTGATACTGGGTGGAATCCTGCAGCTTCAGGGCGGGGATGATCTCCCAGGGGATGAGCGCGCCGTCGACGGCGTGCGTGGTGAGGGCCTGCGGCAGGTCGCTCACGGGCATGGGCACGGGCGTCGCGCCGAGTTGCTGGATGACGGCGATGCCGGTCGGGCCGGGCACGCGCAGCTTCTTGCCCTTGAGGTCCGCCGGATGGTGCACGGGCGTATCGGCCATGTGGATCGCCTGGCCCGCATGCACATGGAGGAAGGCGACGTGGACGTCGCGATACTCCTCGGCGAGATGCTGGGCGAACATCTCGCGCATGGCGAGGTTGGTGGCGACGATGTTGTTGGTGAAGATGGTCGGCAGCTCGAACACTTCCGAGCGCGGGAAGAGGCCGGCCGTGTAGCCGTTCACGGTCCAGACGAGATCGACGACGCCGTCGCGCACCTGCCCGAACAGCTGCGGCGGCGTGCCGCCGAGCGACATCGACGGATAGATCTCGATCTTTACGCGGCCACCGGAATCCCGCTCGATCCGCTCGGCCCAGGGCGTGAGCATCTTGGTGTGGGCGGGCGCCTTCAGGCCCAGCAAGTGGTGAAGCTTGAGGTTGAACTCGGCAGCCTGCGCGCGTCCCGCGCGCAAGATGAACGGCGCGGCCAGGGCGGCCGTGCCCGCATTCAGGAATCGCCTGCGGTTGAACATGTTCCTTCCTCCCTCCCGGTACCGGTTCAGCGGAACGCCGGTCTGCGATCGGCGGCTCGCGCCGACCTCGAACTCCCGCCGTTGGCCTCGGCGAGATGGTTTTGGATCAAACTATAGCCCATGGGTGCAAGGCTCGCCATAGGGCTGCGGAGAACGCCTGGAGCGACACGCCGCAATTGCTGCATGACCATCCCGCGTCCTTCGACAGGTTCAGGATGAGGAGGAATCTTGGTGGCACGAAGAATCATCCTCATCCTGAGCTTGTCGAAGGACGCACAGCGCCAATCCCCGTCTCCTCCACGCCGTCGGCTCGGCCCTCATAGCGGCGGCAGCCAGGCGTCGAGGACGGCGCAGCGGCCTTCGTCGCGTACGATGCGCACGGCCTCGGCGATGGCGTCCTCCACTTCCCGGGGATGGCGGAGCGTGCGGCCGTGAGCGCCGCCGGCGGCGACGGCGATGGCGGCGTAGTCGGGCGGGGGGTCGAAGCTGACGTCGATGTCGGCGGCGCGGCTGGCGTAGCCGTCGGGATGGACGGCAAGCGCGGAGAATTTCGGCGCCTTCCAGCCGCGGTTGTTGTAGACGACCTGCAGGAACGGGGTCTTATATTTCCGCGCCATCCAATGCACGGTCGAGGGCTGGGAAAACATGTAGGAGCCGTCGCCGGTGAGCGCCACCACGGTCGCCGCGGGGTTCGCCAGCTTGGCGCCGATAGCGGCGCCGCCGTTCCAGCCGAGCGAGCCGCCGCCGCTCGCGAACATCGTGCCGGCCGTTGATTTCGCGATGTGGTCAGAGATGGCGGGATAGTTGGTGATGCCTTCGTTCAGAACGATCGTGTCGGCGCCGATCTGCCGGCGCACGCAGGCCGTCAGAAATTCCGGCGTGATGACGTCCCCGGGTTCTGTCTCGCGGCGGGCGAGTTCGGCGGCGCGCTTCGCATGCTCGCCGGCGTAGTGGCGGCGGCGCTCCCCGACGGCTTCGTCATCGATCTGCAGGCCGTCGAGATGGGCGTTCAGCTGCCGCAGCGCCGTGGCGGCATCGGCCTGAAAGCTGCGGCGCGCCCGGATGTACCAGAGCGGCATCGACTGCTTCAGCGGATCGACGTCGAGGTGATAGATGACCGCGCTCTCCGCCGGCTTGCTGACCGTCGGAATCCACGGCACGTCGCTGTCGATCACCAGGATGACGTCCGCCGCGGCCAGCGCGGGATTCTGGAACGGGTGGTTCCAGTGGTTGCCCTGGTAGAGCGCGTCATCGTGCGGATAGTTGACATGGCTCGGCACGGATTCGAGCACGCCGACTCCGAGCCGACGGCAGAAGCGTAGCAGCGCCGCCACCGCCGCCGGCTGGCGGCCGAGATAGGACGTGACGACGAGCGGCCGCTTCGCGCCGGCGATGGCATCGACGATCGCCGACACGCCGTCGGCCGGCAGGGGTGTCGGCGCCACCGGCGGCCAGTCCGCCGGATCGATGGCGACCGGATTGGTGCTCTCCTCCATCACCTCGCGCGCGCCCACGACATAGACGGGACCCTTGGGGTCGCTGTGAGCGAACTGCAGGGCGCGGAACACGATCTGCTTCACGTTCTTGGCTGTCCGCAGCTCGTTCTCGTACTTCATGTACTGGCGGACGATGCCGCGCTGGTCCGGCACGTCCTGGATCCACTGGATGAATTCGTTGCGGCTGCCCTTGAGTTCGCCCTCCTGGGTGAAGGGCGACATGCCCGCGAAGATGAAGACGGGCACGCGGCCCCTGGCGGCGTTGTGGACGGCGCCGGCCAGCGACTGGGTGCCGCATTCCACATGCACCAATACCGCCTGGGCGCGGCCGCTCACCTGCGCATGGCCGTGGGCGCAGCTGAGGGCGACCATCTCGTTGGGGCAGGTGATGACGGCGGGGAGGGCGCCGCCATGGGCGCGCGCCTCCGCGATCGCCTCGATCAGCGCGGGGTGGTCGCTGCCGAAGTTGGCGAAGATGTGGGACACGCCGGCGGCCGCCAAGGATTCCAGAAGGGCGGTGCTGGCAGTGTACATGGCTGCTACGCCAGAGCGTCCGTGATCTTGCGGAGCAAGACGATGAGCTCCGCCTTACGCCTGCCGACGATGGCGTCGAGTTGGCGATCGTGGGCGCGGGCGTGAATCTGCAGGTTCGCCAGCGTGGCCTCGCCGGAGCGCGTGAGCGTCAGGGTGATGCTGCGGCGATCGATCGTCGAGGGGCGCCGGCGCACGAGGCCGCGGCGGTGCAGCTCCTGGACGAGCGGCGTCACCGTCGACTTGTCGCGCGAGATCGCGCGGCCGAGGGCAACCTGTGTGATGCCCGGATTGTTGTGGATCACCATCATCGCGGCAAAGCGGCCGGGCTTGAGGTGCGGCTGTCCCGTATGCTTCGCGAAGGCGCGGAAAGAGGCATCCTGGGCGAGCCGCAGATGAAAGCCGATCCAGTCCGCGAGAGCGCCGAGCCGGACTTCTCGGTTGCGCCTGGGCCGGCCCGCGGTGCGGGCGATCTTCCGGGTCTTCCGTGCAACCAGGGGCAGCGGGTGCGGCAATTGGTTTGCCTCCAAACCTTCGCGGGTCTAAGTTGGCGCAACGCCTGTCGCGACCGGTATTAGCAGATTGACAAGGGCAAGGCGAATCGGACGAAGCGCGTACCGCCGGACGACGCCGCGGCGGGCGCCGACGTGAAACATCGCACGCAGGTCGGCATCGTCGGCGCGGGGCCCGCCGGGCTTTTCCTCTCCTGTCTGCTGGCCCGCGCCGGCATCGACTCGATCGTGCTCGAGGATCGCAGCCGCGACTATGTCGAGAACCGAATCCGCGCCGGCGTGCTCGAACAGGGCACGGTCGATCTGCTGAAAGAAGCCGGCCTCGGCGAGCGCATGGGACGCGAGGGGCTGGCGCATGCGGGCATCGAGATTCGGTTCAATGGCCGCGGCCATCGCATCGATTTTCTCGCGCTCACGGGCAAGGCGATCACCGTCTACGGCCAACATGAGCTGGTAAGGGATCTCATTGCCGCGCGGCTGGCGGAAGGGCGACCGCTTCACTTCGAAGTATCCGAGGTGACCGTGGAGAGCTTCGACGGCGACTCTCCGATCATCCGATATACACGGGATGGCGAGCCTCATGAGATCGCCTGCGACTTCATCGCGGGCTGCGATGGATTCCACGGCATCTGCCGGCCGAGCGTGCCCGCCGGCGTTCTCACGATCTACGAGCGCAGCTATCCCTTCGCCTGGATGGGCATTCTGGCCGAGGCGCCGCCGGCCTCGAAGGAGCTGATCTACGCCCATCACGAGCGCGGCTTCGCGCTGCTCTCCATGCGGTCGCCGACGCTGTCGCGGCTCTATGTCCAGTGCGGGCCGGCGGACGATCCCGCCCAATGGCCCGACGAGCGCATCTGGGAGGAGCTGCAGCGCCGCACGGCCACGAGCGACGGCAAATTTCGCGTGCCGCAGGGGGCCGTTCTGCAGAAGGGCAT
This sequence comes from Dongiaceae bacterium, assembly GCA_041482855.1. Classification (GTDB taxonomy): domain Bacteria; phylum Pseudomonadota; class Alphaproteobacteria; order Dongiales; family Dongiaceae; genus JBGPEQ01. Next base: position 9,962 of record JBGPEQ010000085.1, read on the forward strand.
CACGCCCATGCGCAGCTTCGTCGCCGAGCCCATGCAGTGCGGCCGCCTGTTCCTGGCCGGCGACGCCGCCCATATCGTGCCGCCCACCGGCGCCAAGGGCATGAACCTCGCCATGGCCGACGTGCACTACCTCACACAGGCACTGGCGGCCTATTACCGCTCGGGCGCGATGGATCTTCTCGCCGGCTACTCCGCGCGCTGCCTGCGGCGCGTGTGGAAGGCGCAGCGTTTCTCCTGGTGGATGACGACGATGCTGCATCGCCATCCCGAGGACTCGCCGTTCGACCGCCGCCGCCAGCTCGCCGAACTGGAATACCTCACGGGGTCAGAG
>JBGPEQ010000086.1:0-10245 GCA_041482855.1 Dongiaceae bacterium
GACCGGCTGATCAAGGGCCTGGATGCGCTCGATCCCGCGACGCGCATCCTCGACCAGTGCCGCATCGGCGCCGTGCTCACCGGCGACAAACGCGATCTCGGCGACGGGCCGCCGGTCACGGCGCTGTTCATCCAGAACACCAATCCGATGAACGTGTGCCCCGACCTCACGAAGGTGCGCGAGGGCTTCCAGCGCGACGATCTCTTCGTCTGCGTGCATGAGCAGTTCATGACGGACACGGCCAAGATGGCCGACGTCGTGCTGCCCGCCACGACCTTCCTGGAGCATGACGATTTCTACAAAGGCAGCGGCCACACCTTCCTTCAGGTGACGCGCAAGGTCGTGGAGCCGTTCGGCGAGGCGCGCTCGAACCACTGGGTGCTGTGCGAGCTGGCCAAGCGCCTGGGCGCCGACCATCCGGGCTTCCGCATGACCGAGTGGGAGCTGATGGACGCCACGCTCAAGGCCTCGGGCCTGCCCGATGCGGAGACGCTCCATCGCAACCACTGGCATGACTGCTCGCTCAGTTTCGAATCCATGCATTTCCTCGACGGTTTCGGCCATCCCGACGGGAAATTCCGCTTCAAGCCGGACTGGGACGGCGCGGGCATGGCGGGCGCCGGACTGCCGGCGCTGCCGGATTTCGCGCCCATCAACGATACGGTCGATGAGACCTATCCGTTCCGGCTGGTCACGGCGCCGGCGCGCCAGTTCCTCAACTCCACCTTCACGGAGACGCCGGGTTCGCGGGAGCGCGAGGTGCGGCCGACGGCGCTCATCCATCCCGACGATTGCGCGCGTCTCGGCGTCGCCGGGGGACAGCGCGTGCGCGTCGGCAGCCGGCAGGCCGCGATCGTCGTGCATGCCCGCCCGTTCGACGGTTTGCAGCGCGGCGTGGTCGTGATCGAAAGCATCTGGCCGAACAGCGCCTTCGAGGAGGGCCTCGGCGTCAACGCGCTCGTCAGCGCCGAGCCGGGCCCGCCCAAGGGCGGGGGCACGTTCCACGACACGGCCGTCTGGCTTCGGCCGGCGTGAGTCGCGCAAGAGCGAGAACGCCACTGGACGCAACGTCCGCGCGGCACTAGATCAATGGAGGAGGGAGCGCCGCGACAATGACGGCCGAACGAAGCAAGCTGCCCGACAAGCCCGCGACCGGCAGCGAGGTCGACGCCTTCCTCCGTCAGCTGGCGGCCACGCCCGCGGCGCGGCCGGCGTCGGGCCAGCGTGGCCGGCTGCTGTTCGCCCTCGATGCGACGGCGAGCCGGCAGCCGACCTGGGACCGCGCCTGCCATATCCAGGGCGAGATGTTCAAGGAGACGGCGGCGCTTGGCGGCCTCGATGTCCAGCTCGCGCTCTATCGCGGCTTCGGCGAGTTCGAGGCGAGCGCCTGGTTCGATCGCGCCGACGATCTGCTGAAGAAAATGACCGCCGTGACCTGCCTCGGCGGCAAGACCCAGATCGGCAAGGTCCTCAAGCACGCCCTCGCCGAGAGCAAGCGGCAGAAGATCAACGCCGTCGTCTTCGTCGGCGACTGCATGGAAGAAGACATCGACGCGCTCTGCCACAAGGCCGGCGAGCTGGGGCTGCTCGGCGTGCCCGTCTTCATCTTCCACGAGGGGCGCGACCGCAAGGCGGCGGAAGCGTTCCGCCAGATCGCGCGCCTGACCCACGGCGCCTGCTGCCCCTTCGATGCCAACAGCGCGCAGCAGCTGCGCGAGCTCCTGAGCGCGGTCGCCGTCTATGCGGCCGGCGGCCGGCTGGCGCTCGAGGACTACAGCCGGCGCACCGGCGGCGCGACGCTGTTGCTGGCGCGGCAGGTTGCCAAGCCCTAACAGGCCGGAAAGCCGCCATGTTCATGGCCTATCTTGCACTTGGATTTCTCGTTCTACTGGGCGTCATCGCCATGCTGCGGGCCTATGCGACGGCGAATCCGACCGCCTTGGCGACGGCGGTGAAGCGCACGGCGCTCGGGTCTGCGGCGCTGGGCGCCGTGCTCCTGCTGCTGCGGGTGCCGCTCCTCGGGATCGTACTCCTGGCGGTCGGCGCGGCCCTGCCGCTGGCGCTGCGTTGGAACGCGTTGTGGCCCGACTTCGGGGTGGCGTCGGGGCGGCCGCGCGGCAAGACCTCGCGCATCGACACGAAATACCTTTCCATGGAGCTGAACCACGAGAGCGGCCTGATCGAGGGCAAAGTGCTGGCCGGCCGTCATCGCGATCGGCGCCTCGCCGAGCTGACGTTCGAGCAGCTGCTGGAGGTGCGGGAGGATTGCCGCGTCGACGATGCCGAGAGCGCGACATTGATCGAGGCCTATCTCGACCGCTTCCATGGCGCCGACTGGCGCGGCCGGCAGGCGGACGGACAATCGTCCGGAAGCGCCGCTCGCCCCGCGGCGGCGGCGATGACGCGCGCGGAGGCCTATGAGGTGCTCGGGTTGGCGCCGGGCGCCAGCGACGGCGAGATCCGCGACGCCCATCACCGCCTGATGATCAAGCTGCATCCCGACCATGGCGGATCCGACTACCTGGCCGCCAAGATCAATCAAGCCCGCGACCTCCTGCTCGGCGCCTGAAAGAAGCCACACCCGGATGATTTGCCAGGCCGCGCGCCGCTGTGGCAGAAAGGCCGCAAGTCACGGGCCGCCGATGCCATCGGCCGTTCCCCGCACGATGGCCCTTCGGCGCCGTCCTGCCCCTGGAGTGCAAGGATGAAGCCAGTGCGCAAGGCGATCTTTCCGGTGGCCGGGCTCGGCACCCGTTTCCTGCCGGCGACCAAGGCGATCCCGAAGGAGATGCTGCCGGTGGTCGACAAGCCGCTGATCCAGTACGCGGTCGAGGAGGCCAAGGCGGCCGGCATCGAGCAGTTCATCTTCGTCACCGGCCGCGGCAAGAGCGCGCTGGAGGACCATTTCGACCTCGCCATCGAGCTGAACGATACGCTGCGCCGGCGCTCCAAGCAGGCGGAACTCGAGACGGCGAATGCCATGATCCCGCCGCCCGGCGACATCATCTGCGTGCGCCAGCACGAGGCCAAGGGCCTGGGACACGCGGTCTGGTGCGCCCGCCATCTGATCGGCGACGAGCCCGTGGCCGTGCTGCTGCCCGACGATCTGATCCTGGCGGAGACGCCTTGCCTGCAGCAGATGATGGAGGCGCACCAGCGCGTCGGCGGCAACGTGATCGCCGTCATGGAGGTGGCGCAGGAGCACACCTCGCGCTACGGCGTGCTCAGCCCGGGGCGTGAAGACGGGCGGTTGGTCGAGGTGAAGGGCGTGGTCGAGAAGCCGAAGCCGGCCGAGGCGCCGTCGCGGCTGGCCGTCATCGGCCGCTATATCCTGGAGCCGCGGCTGTTCGCGATGCTCGATCGCCAGGACGTCGGCGCCGGCGGCGAAATCCAGCTCACCGACGCCATGGCGCGCCTCATCGGCGGCGCCCCGTTCCACGGCTACCGCTTCGCCGGCGAGCGCTTCGACTGCGGCGACAAGGCGGGCTTCATCGCGGCGACGATCGCCTTCGGCCTGCGCCATCCCACGCTCGGCGGCGCCGTCCGCGACATCGTCGATCGCTACGGCCGTGGGGGGCGGACGCCATGAAGATCGCCATGATCGGCGCCGGCTATGTCGGGTTGGTGTCCGGCGCCTGCTTCTCCGAGTTCGGCGTCACCGTCGCTTGCGTCGACAAGGACGCCGAGAAGATCGCGCGGCTGCGCGGCGGCGAGATCCCCATCTTCGAGCCCGGCCTCGACGATCTGGTCGCCCGCAATGCGCAGGCCGGCCGCCTCGCCTTTGCGAGCGATCTGCCGGCGGCGGTGGCCGGGGCCGATGCGGTGTTCATCGCCGTGGGTACGCCGAGCCGGCGCGGCGACGGCCACGCCGACTTGACGTATGTCTATGCGGCGGCGCGCGAAATCGCCCACGCCCTCACGGGCTATGCCGTCGTCGTCACCAAATCGACGGTGCCCGTCGGCACCGGCCGCGAGGTCGCGCGCATCATTCGCGAGACCAATCCGCAGGCCGACTTCGACGTCGTCTCCAATCCGGAATTCCTGCGTGAGGGCTCGGCCATCAACGACTTCATGCGCCCGGACCGCATCGTCATCGGCGCCGAGGGCGACCGCGCGCAGGAAGTGATGCGTCAGCTCTACCGGCCGCTCTATCTGATCGAAACGCCGATCCTCTTCACCAGCCTCGAAACCGCCGAGCTCGTCAAATATGCGGCCAATGCGTTCCTGGCGACCAAGATCACCTTCATCAACGAGATCGCCGATGTCTGCGAGGCGGTCGGCGCCGACGTGCATGACGTTGCCCGCGGCATCGGCCTCGACGGCCGTATCGGCCGCAAGTTCCTGCATCCCGGCCCCGGCTTCGGCGGCTCGTGCTTTCCCAAGGACACGCAGGCGCTGGCGCGCACGGCCGAGCAGGTCGGCGCGCCCATGCGCATCGTCGAGACCGTGGTGGCCGTCAACGACGCCCGCAAGCGCCGCATGGCCCAGCGCATCCGCGTGGCCTGCGGCGGCGGAGTCGCCGGCAAGACGCTGGCCGTGCTTGGCCTCACCTTCAAGCCGAACACCGACGACATGCGGGAATCGCCGAGCCTGGTCATCTTGCCTGCGCTACAGCATGACGGCGCCACCATCCGCGCCTTCGATCCCGAAGGCATGAACGAGGCACGGAAGCTGATGCCGGATCTCGTCTACTGCAAGGATCCTTATGAGGCCATGACCGGCGCCGACGCGCTGGTCATTCTGACCGAGTGGAACGAGTTCCGCTCGCTCAATCTGGAGCGGATGCGGGAACGGTTGCGCCAGCCGATCGTTGTGGATTTGCGCAACGTCTACGGCCCGGCCGATATGGTCGCGGCCGGCTTCATCTATCACGGCATCGGCCGGCCGAGCGTCGCCGGCCAGGAGCGGAGAGCACGCAAATGAGCGGACCGCACCGCTTCAACCCGACGGTCCTGCGTGAGTACGACGTCCGCGGCGTCGTCGGCGAGACGCTCTCGGCGGACGACGCCTATGCGCTCGGGCGCAGCTTCGGCACGGTCGTGCGCCGCAACAACGGCAAGACAAGCTGCGTCGGCTATGACGGCCGCCTGACATCGCCGGAGCTGGAGGCGGCGGTGGTGCGCGGACTCGCCGACTGCGGGCTCGAGGTCTGGCGCATCGGCCTCGGACCGACGCCCATGCTCTATTTCGCCACCCTGACGCTGAAGGCCGACGCCGGCATCATGATCACCGGCTCGCACAACCCGCCGACCCACAATGGCTTCAAGATGATGCTGGGCAAGGCGGCGTTCTTCGGCGCGGCAATCCAGGAACTCGGCGAGATCGCCGCCGCCGGCGCCTACGCCACGGGCGCGGCCGGTGCGGTCCGCGAACGGTCGGTGTTCGATTCCTATGTCGAGCGCCTGACTGTCGCTATCGGCGACGGCGGTCGCCCGCCTGGGCGCCCGCTGACGGTTGCCTGGGACGCCGGCAACGGCGCCGCCGGTCTGGCCATGGTGGCGCTGACGGCGCGGCTGCCCGGCCGCCACATCCTGCTCAATGAAACCATCGACGGCCGCTTCCCCGCCCATCACCCGGATCCGACGGTGGCCGAGAACCTGGTGCAGCTGCAGGCCGCCGTACGTGAACACAAGTGCGATCTAGGCGTCGCCTTCGACGGCGACGCCGATCGTCTCGGCGCCGTCGACGGCAGCGGGCGCATCGTGCTGGCCGATCAGATGATGGTGCTGTTCGCGCGCGAGGTCCTGCGCGAGCGGCCGGGCGCCACCATCATCGCCGACGTGAAATCGAGCCAGGTGCTGTTCGACGAGATCGCGCGCGCCGGCGGCAAGCCGCTGATGTGGCAGACCGGCCATTCGCTCATAAAATCGAAGATGATCGAAACCGGCGCGCCGCTGGCGGGCGAGTTCGCGGCGCATATCTTTTTCGCCGACCACTATCTCGGCTTCGACGACGCCCTCTACGCCGCCGTGCGCTTGCTCGGGCTGGTGGCGCGCTCGGACGAGAGCCTGGCGCAGATGCGGGACAAGCTGCCCTCGCTGGTCAATACGCCGGAGGCGCGGTTCCCGTGCGCCGAGAATCGCAAGTTCGCGATCATCAAGGAGATCAAGGAGCGCCTTCAGGCGGCCGGCGCGGTGGTCAACGACATCGATGGCGTGCGCGTGCAGACGGCCGACGGCTGGTGGCTGCTACGCGCGTCCAACACCCAGGACCTGCTGGTGGCGCGCTGCGAATCGACGACGGCGGCCGGTCTCGAAGTATTGAAGCGGTCGCTGGCGGAGGCGTTGAGAGCAGCGGGTCAGGCCCCGCCGGCGTGGTGAGCGGCCGGCGCCTATTGCACCGGGTTCATCGCGAGCGCCACATCGGCCTGGAAGACCAGGCAATCGATCGATTTCGCCTTCAACTGGCGGCAGGCGTTGTGGGCGTTCTGCTTGCTGAGGCCGACCAGGCGGGCGCGGTAGAGCGTGGCGTTGCCCTTGACGGTCTCGTCGACGACGACCTGGGCGTTCTTCACCAGCGTGGCTACCCGCCTGCTCGCACGCTTCGCGGCGTTCAGGGCGAGTTCATAGGCGTTGAAGGCGCCGACCTGGATGCCCCAGCGGCCCCTGGCGGCGGATGACTTCGTCTTGGTCGCCGCCGGCGCGGCGGTCGGTTCGATGCTGGCGATTTGCGCCGTGTCTGCCTCTTGCGCTGCATCGGCTGCGGGCGTCGCGTCCAGCATCACGTCAGCCACTTGCACAGTCACCGCCTCCGGAGCCATCGCCGTGGGCGCCGCGAGCACCGCGGGCTTTGTCGCGGGCATCAGCAGGGCCGGCGCCCCGACGGTCTTGACGGTCTTCTGGGAGGCTTGCGTGGAAGCGATCGTCGGCGGCTGCGGCAGCAGCGTTGCGCTGGCGACCTGGGTCTTCGGCTGCGTGGCGGCGAGCGCAAAGCCCTGGTCGAGCAGCCCCATCATCTGAATGTCGCGCGCGTAGGCGCTGCGGCCGCCCATGACGACGGCGATGATGCGGTGGCCGTTGCGGACGGCCGAGGTGGCGACGTTATAGCCGGAGGCGCGGATATAGCCGGTCTTCAGGCCGTCGGCGCCGGCGTAGTTCATCACCACGTGGTTGTGCGAGGTGTAGACGCGGCCGGCATAGGTGAAGCTCTCGGTCGCGAAATAGGGATAGAAACTCGGGAACCGCGCAATCAGGGCCCGCGCCAGGATGGCCATGTCGCGGGCGTTGGTGAGCTGGCCCGCATCGGGGAGGCCCGACGCGTTTTGGTACTGGGTCGAGGTCATGCCGAGTTCGTGCGCCTTCTTGGTCATCTTGGCGGCAAACTGGCTCTCGGTGCCGCCCAATGCCTCGGCCACCACAACGGCGACGTCGTTGGCCGAGTGCACGATCAGGCCGAGGATCGCCTTCTCGACGCTGATGCGCTGACCCGGCTGCAGGCGAAGATCGGTGGCCGGCTGAACGGCGGCATGAGCGGAGACGGGGAGCAGATCGTCGAGCTTCACCTGCCTGGCTTCGATGGCCTCGAACAGCAGGTAGAGCGTCATCATCTTGGTGAGAGAGGCCGGAAAGGTGCGGGCGCCGGAGTTCGATTCGTAGAGCACTTTGCCGCTCTCGGCATCGACGATGATGGCCTCTGCCGTCGGTCGCGGTCTCTTGACCCTGGACTTGGCTTCGGCGCTACCGGGGGCCACATAGAGGGCAGCCACGAAGGCGAATAGCATCACCGCCCAGAATCCGCGGTGCTGCGACCCCCGCCCTTGGCGGTCGACCCGATACCCCATCCACGTCATCCCGCACGCATCCCTGTTCCAGAGTTAAGACATTGCCCAGAAAATGTCTTATTCTAGTTCACCATAGCACTATGATCTTTAAGAACGCATTAACGTCAAGCCTTAATTAACGGGTTCTTTACGATAATATCGCCATAATTGAACGGACAGCGAACGGAGTCGACCAGACATGCGAGATTATGCCCGGCTGCGGCGACTTTGGCGAGTGACTTGCATCACGGTCCTGCTCGCCGGCTGCACCTATCGGGGCGATATCGATGATCCCGCCGTCCGCAAGGCGTCATGGTTCAGTTACCTCGACGGAACCGACATCCGCACGGCTTGCGTCGAGGGCGCGCCCGACAGCTATCGGCTGGTCTACAACGGCCGCTACGAGGAACAGCTGCGCAGCTACGAGATCGCGGCCGACGGCGCCGGCGGCGCCGATCTGACGGCCCGCGCGAAGGGGCGCGCGAACGCCTTCGATGTTTCGCTCGACGACGTACTGGCGCCCTGGCGCTGGAAGCGTTCGCAGCTCCGGCTGTCGCCGGCGGAGTTCCAGCAATTCGGCGCGCTGCTGGAGCAGAGCGGACAGTTCGCCGGCGCGCCTGTCGGCCTGCGGCTGTTCTCCGGCGATTTCTACTGGGTCGGCAGCGCCTGCCGGAACGGCGCGTTCCACTATCATGCCTGGGCGTTCTCGAGCGACGGCTTCGCTCAAGTGCGCTTTGCCGATTTTTTGTTCAAGCACGATCAAACGGGATTAGCGGTGAATCCGCCGCATGAGATTCCGGCCGGCGAATTTCTCGGCCCCGCCGGCCGGCCGGAAGATCAGACGAAGACGCGCTTCTGGCTGCAGGTGCAAGAGGACGGGCTCGGCGGCATACCCAACGCGTTCTGATGCGTCATCCCGCGGAAATATGCGCTTAAGGGTCTTTGCGCATAGTGGTTCGATCACATATCATGTTTGTACGCTGAAGAGTGTCTGGTTGCGAGGAGAGCGGTTCATCGGGCGATGAGCGATAACGACAGAATCGGCCGCGACGACCGGCAGACCGGCGTCGTCGTCAAGAGCAAGCCCAAGACGAAGAAGCCCTCGATGTACAAGGTGCTTCTGCTCAATGACGACTACACGCCGATGGAATTCGTCGTCCATGTGCTCGAGCGGTTCTTCAACAAGAGCCGCTCGGAGGCGGAGCGCATCATGCTGCACGTCCATCGCCGCGGCGTCGGTATCTGCGGCGTCTACACTTACGAGGTGGCCGAAACCAAAGTGACGCAGGTCATAGATTTCGCGCGCCGCAACGAACATCCTCTACAGTGCACGTTGGAGAAGGAGTAGCCGGCCGATGCTGTCACCGAAGCTCGAACAGACTCTGCACCGCGCGCTGGCCCATGCCAACGAGCGGCGGCACGAGTATGCGACGCTCGAGCACCTGCTGCTGGCGCTCACGGAGGACCAGGATGCGATCGCCGTCTTCCGCGCCTGCAACCTCGACCTCGACCGGCTGCGGCGCGACCTCGGCGAATATATCGACAACCAGCTCTCCAACCTGGTCGGCAGCGCCACCAGCGACGCCAAGCCCACCGCCGGCTTCCAGCGCGTCTTGCAGCGGGCCGCTATCCACGTGCAGTCCTCCGGCCGCGAGGAGGTGACGGGCGCCAACGTGTTGGTCGCCCTGTTCTCCGAGCGCGAGAGCCACGCCGTGTTCTTCCTGCAGGAGCAGGAGATGTCGCGGCTCGACGCCGTCAACTACATCAGCCACGGCATCGCCAAGGCGCGGGCGCGCTCGGAAGCGCGGCGGGTCAGCGGCGCCGATACCGACGCCCAGGCCGACAAGGTCGTGAAGACCGGCACCGAGGCGCTCGATGCCTATTGCGTCAACCTCAACAAGAAGGCGCAGAGCGGCAAGATCGATCCACTCATCGGCCGCGAGGCCGAGGTCGAGCGCACGATCCAGATCCTCTGCCGCCGCACCAAGAACAACCCGCTCTATGTCGGCGATCCCGGCGTCGGCAAGACCGCCATCGCCGAGGGGCTGGCGCGCCGCATCATCCACGGCGAAGTGCCGGAGGTGCTGAAGGCCTGCACGATCTTCGCGCTCGACTTGGGCGCGCTGCTCGCGGGCACGCGTTACCGCGGCGATTTCGAGGAGCGGCTGAAGGCGGTGCTGGGCGAGCTCGAGCAGTTGGAAGGCGCCATCCTCTTCATCGACGAGATCCACACCGTGATCGGCGCCGGCGCCACCAGCGGCGGCGCCATGGATGCCTCCAACCTGCTGAAGCCGGCGCTGCAAAGCGGCACCATCCGCTGCATCGGCTCCACCACCTACAAGGAATATCGCAGCTACTTCGAGAAGGACCGCGCGCTGGTGCGGCGCTTCCAGAAGATCGACGTCAACGAGCCGACAATCGCGGACGCGATCGATATCCTCAAAGGCCTCAAGCCTTACTTCGAGGAATATCACAAGCTCAAATAC
>JBGPEQ010000087.1:0-10245 GCA_041482855.1 Dongiaceae bacterium
CGTTAACCAGTCGCGACTTAAGATACTCCACCTATAGTGGTTTAGGAGACTAGCCGGCCACTAGACCGGTCTGCTTCGGTTCGAGAACCCGCAGCGAAGGGGAGCGGTCCTTGCGACGATACCAGGCTTCAGCCGCTGCGCCGTCCCGGCGTTCCGCCATTCAAATCGGTCTGCTCGTGACCGCCGCCGCAGCCCTCGCGCTCGCTTGGTACGCATCACCAGAAAAGGTCGCCGGCTACTTGGCCGATCGCTTACCGGACCTCTTTCTGACGAACAGTCCCACACAGGCCCAGTTCCCCGCGCCGCCACGCCTTGCGCCTTCCAAAGCGTTGGCGCTGGCACAACCCACGCCCCGGGTCGAATCCGCGGCGGCTCATCATGCCTCCGTTTCGATCGCGGAACGCGAGACTCCGCCGGCGGTCACCCCGGTCAAGCCTGCTCCTGCCGAGGAGCCTGCCGCGGCGGCGGAACCTGCTTCGCCGATGACCAAGGTCGTTGAAGTCGAAAGGGGCGACACCCTGATCGATATCCTACTGTCCTCCGGCGTCGCGCGGGACGACGCCGTCCAGGCAATCGATGCCCTCGATGGCGTGTTCAAGCCCAAGGATTTGAGGCCCGGACAGGAGATCACACTCGGATTCGGCACGTACGGCCGTCACCCGGTGGAAGAGGGTACCCTGCAGCTGGCGAGTCTTAGCCTGCAGCCTAGCGTCGAGCGCGACGTCGCCGTCAATCGCAACGACAGCGGCGGTTTCGTCGCCCAGGCGATCGATCGGCCGCTCGAGATGAAGGTGGCGCTGGCCGGCGGCACCATCGAGTCGAGCCTGTTCGAGGCGGGACAAGACGCCGCCATTCCCCTCGACGTCCTGTCGCAGACGATCAAGGCCTTCAGCTACGACGTCGACTTCCAGCGCGAGATCCAGTCCGGGGACCGCTTCGAAATCGTCTATGAGCGATACGAAGACGAGCGGGGCCAGCTGGCCCGGACCGGCAGCGTGCTCTATGCGGCGCTAGCTCAGGACGGCGGGACAAAGGAGATCTACCGCTTCCAACCGCAGGACGGCACCGCCGACTACTACAACGCGAAAGGCGAGAACGTCCGCAAGGAACTATTGCGCACGCCGCTCGATGTCGTCCGCATCACCTCGACGTTCGGCATGCGCAAGCATCCGATCCTCGGCTACAGCAAGATGCACAAGGGCGTCGATTTCGCGGCGACGACGGGCACGCCCATCTTCGCCGCCGGCGACGGCGCGATTGCCGTCCTCGGCAACCAGCGCGGCTACGGCAACTACATCCGCATCAAGCACAATGCGCGGTATGCCACCGCCTACGGCCATATGAGCCGCTTTGCCAAGGGCCTCCAGCAAGGCAGCAAGGTCAGGCAGGGCGAGGTGATCGGCTATGTCGGCAGCACCGGCATGGCGACCGGCCCGCATCTGCACTACGAGGTGCTGGTCGAAGGCACGCAGATCAATCCGATGAGCGTGAAGCTGGCCGGCCGCAAGCTCGACGGCAAGGAGCTGCAGCGGTTCGAGGCGCTGAAAGCCGAGATCAAGCAGCTCCGCAAGGACCTCGCCAGCCAGGTCTTGGTCGCCCGCAACCAGGGGCGCTGACCCGCCGGATTTCCGCGCGATGCGCTGGCCGGGCGGCCGGCTAACCGGATATCGCGGCCGGCAATCCTCACCTGATGGGCCTAGAAGAATTCATGGCCGCCGCCCGCGGGCGCTCACCTGGGGCGTGCCGGCAAAAGGCGGCACACGATCGGTGCCGCCTCATAGGTAGAACTCCTTAGGTAGAATACCCGACTATACGGGCCCGCCATCGCGGTGTTTCCTGCTGGCGAGGGGCGCCTTTCGGGCGCCGCGGCCGGCAGCAACAGGGGCTCACGATATGTCTACCATTGCCTTCATCGCTGGAGTGTCCCAATCGGCCGCACGCACCCCAGCAAATTCCGGCATGCGTCCGCTGCCCGCAATTCTGTCGAACGGACTATCGCCCCTCGACACCTTGCGCGTCAACGCCGCGAGGCCGTCATTTCGCACGCTCAAGGTCGGCGAAACCCTCTATTTCCAGGGTGATGAGTCCCGGTACATCTATCTGCTGCTCGACGGCTGGGCCTTTCGTCATCAGAGCCTGGAGGACGGACGCCGCCAGATCCTCGACTTCCCATTGGCCGGCGCGGTGTTCGGGTTCCCCGCCGCCAGCATCCTGACGCACGGTGTCGAGGCGCTCACGCCCTGCACATTCAGTGTCTTCACGCGCGACAACCTGTTCGACCTGTTGCAGCGCGTCCCCGTCCTCGGCTTGCGTTTCATCGAGATCATGGCGGGCGCAGAGGCGCGCGCCTATGAGCACTTGACGAGCGTCGGTCGCCGCACGGCGCGCGAGCGCGTCGCCAATCTGCTGATGGAGTTGTTGCTCCGCGCCCGGCACGTGGAGCCGGCGGGCAGCACGGCCCGCATGACGCTGCCTTTGATGCAGCCGCACATCGCCGACGCCCTCGGCCTGGCGAGCGAGACGGTGTGCCGCACCCTGGCCGCGATGCGCAAGGACGGCATCCTCGTGCTGCGCGCACAGAAGCTGGAAGTCCGCGACATCGGTCGCTTGGCCGCGGAAGCCGGCATCGACCTCGACGAGGCGACGCCACGCCTCCCGCGCCCCGCGACTCGCATGGCGCGACAAGTCCAGGCCTGTCTGCACCAGGACCTGACGGCCAGAGCGTACTGCTGAGGCGCGGCCAACGCGATTCCGATCGCGCAATCACCAGTTCTTCACTGACCGCCGCCGCAGGCGCGCGACGCCCGTTGACTGGCGCACTGTCGGCCATTCATAAGATCGTCCGCCGATATCGACAACTATCGTTCCGCTTCTCGCCTCTCGAGCGGCCAAGACAGATGACGATCCGCAATCTCGACCGTCTCTTCGAACCTTCGTCGGTGGCCTTGATCGGCGCCAGCGATCGCGACGGCTCCGTCGGCAAGGTGGTGCTCCGCAATCTGCGCGAGGGTGCGTTCAAGGGAGATATCGCGCTCGTCAATCCCAAGCACCGGATGGTGGCGGGCCTGCCATGCCATGCCGACGTCGGGCAGCTGCCGGCCACACCCGATCTGGCGATCATCGCGACGCCGGCCCCGACGGTGCCCGGTTTGATCGAGCAGTTGGCGCGCCGGGGCACCAAGGCGGTCGTCATACTGAGCGCCGGATTCGGCGGCGCCGAAGGCCGCAACCTGAAGGATCGGATTCTGGCGGCGGCACAGCCCCATCTCGTCCGCCTGGTCGGACCCAACTGCGTGGGCATGCTGGCGCCCGCCATCGGCCTCAACGCCAGCTTCGCGCATCTGATGCCCGCCAAGGGCGACCTGGCGTTCCTGTCGCAATCCGGCGCCATCATCACGTCGGTGATCGATTGGGCCAAGGCCCGCAACATCGGCTTCTCCTACCTTGTCTCGATGGGCGAGATGGCGGATGTCGACTTCGGCGACATGCTCGACTATCTGGCCGGCGACGGCGGAACAAACGCCATACTCCTGTACATGGAGGCCGTAACCAACGCGCGGAAGTTCATGTCGGCGGCGCGGCGGGCGGCGCGCTTGAAACCGGTGATCGTCATCAAGGCGGGACGCCACGGCGAGGCGGCGCGAGCGGTGGCCTCGCACACGGGCGCGCTCGCCGGCAGCGATGCGGTCTATGATGCCGCCTTCGAGCGCGCCGGCCTGCTGCGCGTGTTCGATCTCGAAGCGTTGTTCGAGGCGACCGAGACACTCGCGATGGCCCGCAAGCCGCCCGGCGACCGGCTCGCGATCCTCACCGACGGCGGCGGCATCGGCATTCTCGCAACCGATGCGCTGCTCGATTTCGGCGGCCGCCTGGCGGAGCTGGCGCCGGAAACGGTCGCGCGGCTCGATGCCGCGCTGCCGCCCGGCTGGTCGCGCGGCAATCCCGTCGACATCGTCGGCGATGCGCCCGCGCAGCGCTACGTCGATGCCCTGACCATCCTGCTCGAAGACAAGGGCGTCGACGCCATCCTCATCCTCAACTGCCCCACGGCCGTCACCTCGGCGGTGGAGGCGGCGCGCGCCGTGATCGATACCGCCAGGCCGCACGACCGCTGTATCCTGACCAACTGGGTCGGCGATGAAACGGCGCAAGCAGCGCGCCGCCTGCTGATCGCGGCCGGACTGCCCACCTACGATACGCCGGAGCATGCGGTGCGCGCCTTTACCAATGTGGTGCGCTTCCATCGCAACCAAGAACGGCTGATGGAGACGCCGCCATCGCTGCCGGATGCCTTCGCGACCGATTCAGCCGCGGCGCGCGCGATCATCGACGGAGCGTTGGCGACGGGACGCACGCTGCTGACTGCGCCGGAGTCGCGAGCGGTCCTGCGTGCCTATGGAGTACCGGTCGTGAGCGAGACGATCGCGCATACGCCGGCCGAGGCGCGCCAGTGCGCAGAGCGCACCGAGGCTTCGATAGCGCTGAAGATCCTGTCGCCGGACATCACGCACAAGTCCGATGTCGGCGGCGTGGTCCTCGACCTGGCAACGCCCGCGGCGGTCGAGGCGGCGGCAGTCGCCATGCTCGAGCGCGTGAAAGCGAAGCAGCCGGCGGCGCGCGTAGTCGGATTCACGCTCGAACCGATGGTCCATCGGCCGCTGGCGCAGGAACTCATCGTCGGCGTTTCCGAGGATTTCCAGTTCGGGCCGGTGATCCTGTTCGGCCAAGGCGGCGTGGCCGTCGAAGTCATCGGGGACCGCGCCATTGCCCTGCCCCCGCTCAATCTGAAGCTGGCGCGCGAGCTGATGGAACGCACGCGGGTCCACAGGCTGCTGCGCGGCTATCGCGACCGGCCGCCGGCGGCGCTCGACCAGATCGCGCTGGTGCTGCTCAAGGTATCGCAGCTCACCATCGATTTCGGCGAGATCGTCGAACTCGACATCAACCCGTTGCTGGCGGACCATGACGGCGTCCTCGCGCTCGACGCGCGCATCCGCGTGCAGCGGTTCGACAAGCCGGCGGCAACGCGGCTCAGCATTCGACCCTACCCGAGCGAACTCGAGGAGACGGTGGCCATCGCCGATGGAACGCAGTTCCTGTTGCGTCCGATCCGGCCGGAAGATGAGCCCCAGATCGTTGCCGGCTTCGCGCAATTGTCGCCGCAGTCGATCCGCATGCGTTTCTTCTCGACGATGCGGGAGCTTCCCCACAGCCTGGCGGCAAGGCTGACCCAGATCGACTACGATCGCGAGATGGCGCTGGTGCTGACCGATCCAGGCCCCGCAGGCCGCCAGTCGATCTATGGCGTCGTCCGCCTGGCGGCCGATCCGGACAATGAGCGCGCCGAGTATGCCATCGTCGTGCGCGACGACATGGTGGGACGCGGCCTCGGCTTGCTGCTCATGCAGCGCATGCTCGCCTATGCGGAGCGCCGCGGCATCAAGGAAGTGTTCGGCGACGTGCTGGCCGAGAACAAGCGCATGCTCGACATGGCCCGGCGTCTCGAATTCGTCGCCACGCCGCTGGCAGAACAACCGTCGATCATCCGGGTAACGCGGCGTGCCGATGCGCGGCTTCGGAGATGACGGGAAGAACCGACGACCCCGCTTGTCCGCAGGGTCGTCGGCTCCTCAAGCCGGATCCAGCTCTACGTTCCAGTAGAGGTAATCGCGCCAGGTCGCGTGCGGCATGCGACGCGGAAAGGCGCGACCGCTTTCGTAGAGCTGGCGTGCGGTCGGCGCCACCGGCATTGTGCGGGGCCGCATGCCGCACTCGGCAAGCGTGCGGCTGCCCTTGGCGACGTTGCAGGCCATGCAAGCGGTGACGATGTTGGTCCAGGTGGCGCGGCCGCCGCGCGAGCGCGGCACCAGGTGGTCGAACGTCAGCTCCTCGCTCTTGAACCGCTGGCCGCAATACTGGCAGCGGAACCGATCGCGTAGGAACAGGTTCGACCGGCTGAAGGCCGGACGGCGCGGCAGCGCGATGTAGGAACGCAGCGCCACTACGCTTGGCAGCTTCATCGTGGTGCTCGGCGAACGCACCGGCTGGTCATACTCAGCCACGACGTCGACGCGGTCGCCGAACACGGCTTGCACCGCGTCCTGCCACGACCACAGCGACAGCGGGAAATAGCTCACCGGCCGATAGTCGGCGTTGAGCACGAGGGTTTGGCTATCATCGAGTGACATTGCGACCTCCATTCATTGCTGACGCTGACGCGCGCGACCTGGATCCCGGACCCGGGCTCGAACCGGGATCTCCGGAATCAAAGGCCGGCGTCCTGCCGTTAGACGATCCGGGAACTCCGGCGCGGCGCACAGTGCTGCGCGCCCGCATCAACTGGCCTGCCAGCCGAAGCCGCAGGCGAAGGCTGGTCGGAGTGGGTGGATTCGAACCACCGGCCTCCCGCTTCCGAAGCGGGCACTCTGGTCCTGCTGAGCTACACTCCGATCGATGGCGCCAAGGGACGGGATCGAACCGCCGGCGCGCGGGGCTTCGACCCGCCGCTCTACCGCTGAGCTACCTTGGCGAAACTGGCAGACCGGGCAGGATTCGAACCTGCGACCTGCGGAGTAAGAGGCCGCCGCTCTGGCCGCTGAGCTACCGGTCTATGAATGATTGAGCTGGCAGACCGGGTGGGAGTCGAACCCACCTGCTCTCGCTTAAAAGGCGAGCGCTCTACCGCTGAGCCACCGGTCTGTCTTGGATAGCAGCCCTCCTTCGCTGAAGCTTCGGAGGGCATCCAGCTTCGCGCGAAGCGACACGCCCGTCCTGCGAAGCGCGTCAGCGCGAAGCAGGATGGCTCCGACGACAGGCTTCGAACCTGCAACCTCCTCGGTAACAGCGAGGCGCTCTGCCGATTGAGCTACGTCGGAACAAGATTGGTGCCGCTGGAGAGAATCGAACTCCCGACCTTCGCGTTACGAGGGCGCTGCTCTGCCGTCTGAGCTACAGCGGCGGTTGACTGGTCGCTGCGGCTGGAATCGAACCAGCGACATGAGCCTTATGAGGGCCCCGCTCTGCCCCTGAGCTACGCAGCATGCGAACACATGCGTTATTTGGTGCGTACCGCGCGAACCGAACGCGCCTCCCATACGCGACCTACCAAAAGTGCTTGTTGGCGAAGGCGCGACCGGAGCCTGATTTCAGGTATTTCTCAAACTCGATCGCGCGATGCTCATCAGCGAAGGCAATGTAAACAGCGAGAGTCCATGGTCTGAACTTCGAGGTGTGTATCGATTCGCCCTCATTGTGAGCCCGAAGCCGTGCCTTTAGATCCGACGTCATGCCAATGTAGCTTTCATCGGGGAACGGGACACTTTTCAAGAGATAGACATATCTCATCGGGGAGTCCGCCTTCGCTGAAGCTTCGGCGGACAGCCTTCGCCGTCGCTCCCTCAGTGTCAATTGGCCTGCCAGCCGAAGCCAACGGCGAAGGCTGGTGCGGCCGGCAGGAGTCGAACCTGCAACTGCTGTGCGCGGCACGTTCTGAGCGTGCTGTGTCTACCGTTTCACCACGGCCGCAAGACTGGCGGAGAGGGCAGGATTCGAACCTGCGGAGCCACGGACGTGCCCTCCTGTTTTCGAGACAGGCGCCTTAAGCCGCTCGGCCACCTCTCCGCAACTGGTCGGCGCAGACGGAATCGAACCGCCACGGGCCGGGTGTAGGCCGGCCGCTCTGCCACTGAGCTATGCGCCGTCTGCTTGATCCGCCCTCGCCGTAGCGGCATTCGTATCCGTTGGCCTGCCAGCCGAAGCCTTCGGCGAAGGCTGGCACGCTCACGAGGAGTCGAACCTCGAACCTCCGGGTTCGTAACCCGGCACTTTATCCAATTGAGCTATGAGCGCATGATCGATCGGCTCCCCCGCCGGCCCGGGAGCCCGCCCGCCAGGGAAGAACAGGGGTCTCGAAACCGAGCCGGCGACGGAACTTGGGGTGACGTGCGGGAGTCGAACCCGCGGCCTCCAGAGTCACATTCTGGCGTTCTCGCCGCCTGAACTAACGCCACCGCAAACTGCTTACGGGCTTCATCGTTCCCGTCCTGCCGTCGGTTGCCGCCGCCGTTGCCGGCGGTTTGTTCCCTCGGGCAGTCCCCGCGCTTGCGGATCGTGTCGATCCACGGACCCGGGTGTCCGTCCCGCATGAAAGCGGGCATGAAAAAACCCTTCCGGCGCCGGGCTCGGAAGGGTTCGGTGGCAAGTCACCGATGATCGGATGGCGCTACGCCGCGCCATCACCCTTCGAGCCTGTGGCCAGATACGGCGATCCCCAAAAGGATCGCCGGACATGGCCGTGGCCGTTCGCGTCCGAGAGACTCGGCGCGTCGCAGGCCAGTTCGCTTGGTTGCATCCGTTTCAACATTGCGCGTTCTCATCCATCACGTTGGGCGTGCACACTGGCAGAGGTGGAGGGACTCGAACCCCCGCGGACGCGGTTTTGGAGACCGCCGCTCTCGCCGCTGAGCTACACCTCTTCCGCTACGCCAAACCTCCAAACAAAAAAGCCGCCTCGGTCGATCCCGGGCGGCTTGCCGATCTGGGGCTTGTCGTCAGTCGTTTCAAGACATCGACAAGCGCACCTCGCCGCCCGTGCAGGCACAAGACATCGCGCCGCGCAGCCAATATTGGCTGCGGTATTTGGCGAGCGATGGGTTATGCATCACGGTCATCATGGGGGCGAGCTTCTACGCGGGTCGCTGCGCGAAGTCAATCGAAATCAGCGTAAACAAATGGTTTGTGACGCCGCTCACTCTGCCGCCGCGGCCATCTCGCCGTTGATGAGGAGACCGAGCTTGCTGGCGCTCACGCGCACGCCGTCGCCGTCCTTGATGCGGCCGGCGAGGATGTGGCCCGCGAGCGGGTTCTGCAGCTCGCGCTGAATCACCCGCTTCAGCGGCCGCGCGCCGTAGACCGGATCGTAGCCCTTGTCGGCGAGCCAATTGCGCGCCCGCTCGTCGAGGACGAGCGCGATCTTGCGGTCGGCCAGCAAGCCTTCGAGGTGCTTCAGCTGGATCTCGACGATGCCGCGCATCTGAGCGCGCGTCAGGCGGTGGAACAACAGGATCTCGTCGAGGCGGTTGAGGAATTCCGGGCGGAAGCTGGCGCGCACGACTTCCATGACCTGGTCGCGCACGGCCGAGGATTCCTGTCCTTCCGATTGGCTGGCCAGAATCTCGCTGCCGAGGTTGGAGGTGAGGATGATCAACGTGTTCTTGAAGTCGACCGTGCGGCCCTGGCCGTCGGTGAGGCGGCCGTCGTCGAGAACTTGCAGCAAGACGTTGAAGACGTCGGGATGGGCCTTCTCGACTTCGTCGAACAGGATCACCTGGTAGGGCCGGCGGCGCACGGCCTCGGTGAGGGCGCCGCCTTCCTCGTAGCCGACATAGCCCGGCGGTGCGCCGATGAGCCGCGCCACCGCGTGCTTCTCCATGTACTCGGACATATCGATGCGGACCATCGCCTGCTCATTGTCGAACAGGAAGCCGGCGAGCGCCTTGGTCAACTCGGTCTTGCCGACCCCGGTCGGACCGAGGAACAGGAACGAGCCGATCGGCCGGTTCGGGTCCTGCAGGCCGGCGCGGGCGCGGCGGACGGCATTGGAGACGGCGATGATGGCCTCGTCCTGGCCGATGATGCGGGCGCGCAGCGCATCTTCCATGTGCAGCAGCTTCTCGCGCTCGCCTTCCAGCATCCGGTCGACGGGAATACCAGTCCAGCGCGACACCACGCCGGCAATGTCCTGATCGGTCACCACCTCGTTCAGCATGCGGTGCTCGGCGGCGGCTTCCGCCTCTTTCAACTGGCGCTCGAGGTTCGGGATGATGGCGTAGGTGATCTCGCCGGCGCGCGTCCAGTCGCCGCGGCGCTGCACCTGTTCCAGCTCGCTCCTGGCCTGGTCGAGCTTCTCCTTCAGCTTCTGCGCCTCGTTGAGCTTCTCCTTCTCACTCTGCCACTGCTTGGTGAGTTCTGCGGATTGGGCTTCGAGTTCGCTGACTTCGTCGAGCAGCTTTTTCAGGCGCTCCTTGGAGGCGGCGTCGGTTTCCTTCTTCAGCGCCTCGCGCTCGATCTTCAACTGAATGAGGCGGCGGTCGAGCTCGTCGATCTCCTCGGGCTTCGAATCCACTTCCATGCGCAGGCGGCTGGCGGCCTCGTCGACGAGGTCGATGGCCTTGTCCGGCAGGAACCGGTCGGTGATGTAGCGGTTCGACATGGTGGCGGCGGCCACGATCGCCCCGTCGGTGATGC
>JBGPEQ010000088.1:0-10240 GCA_041482855.1 Dongiaceae bacterium
CAAGGCCTCGCGGGAGGCGCGGACGTGACGGCGGCCTCGGCATCGCTGGCCCTGCCCGTCAATCGCTCGGCGCTGCGGCGGGCGCGCGACTGGGCAGCCAATCCCTGGGCTCGGCCGCGCTTCCTCGTGCTGGTCACCTGGCTCTACATCGTCTGGTCGATCGCGCCGGTGCTCATCGCCATCCAGTTCTCGTTCAATGACGGCCGCTCGCTCACGGCTTGGCAGGGCTTCTCCCTGACGCGCTGGTATTTCGACGATCCCGAGAATTCGGTCTGGAACGATCCGGCGCTCCTGAGCGCGCTGATCCAGAGCCTGAAGCTCGCCGCGCTCGACATGCTCATCGCCACGCCGCTCGGCGTGCTCCTGGCGCTCGGCCTCGCGCGCTGGCGCGGCTATGCGGCGGCGGCCGGCAACCTGCTGATGCTGTTTCCGCTGGTGACGCCCGAGATCGTCATGGGCGTCTCGCTGTCGCTGGTGTTCGCCTATCTCTTCGACTTCATCGAGCCGAGCACGACGGCCCAGGTCCTCGGCCACGTCACCTTCTCGCTCTCCTACGTCGTGGTGATCGTGCGCGGGCGGCTGTTCTCGATCGGCCGGCAATATGAGGAGGCCGCCGCCGATCTCGGCGCCACGCCGTGGGAGACCCTATATCTCGTGCTGCTGCCGCTGCTGCTGCCGGCGATCCTCTCCAGCCTGATGATCGTGTTCGCCATCTCGATCGACGATTTCGTGATCAGCCAGTGGCTGTCCTGCGGCGCCGATTGCGACACCATCCCGATCCGCATCTACAGCGCGACGCGCGCGGCGCCGCTGCCCTCGATCAACGCGCTGGCGGCCATCATGGTCTATTTCACGATCGCGGCCCTGCTCATCGCCTATTTCCTGTTCCGCTTCCTCACCCGCGGCGAGCGGGCGACCGCGGGACGGTCGGTGGTGGCGGAAATGGGCGGCTTCGATGTGTAGGGGAGTATCGGTGCAGGTTGAATCGCAGATTTGCTTTAGTGTCATACCGGCGCACGAGCGTTTGAAGAAATCCGGAAAGAAGCTGGATCGGCATCGCGCGTCCTTCGAGACGGCCGCTTCGCGGCCTCCTCAGGATGAGGAATTCTCTTAATGCCATCAAATATCCACCTCATCCTGAGGAGCGCCCGAAGGGCGCGTCTCGAAGGACGCGCGACATCGATGCAGCTCTCTATCGTTACATCGAGATTTTGGTACGGAGATTTGCTGGCAATGATAGTGGGGGCGGAGTGAGCGGCGGCGAAGTCCAGGTTGTCGATCTGATCAAGCGGTTCGGCCCGGTGGTTGCGGTGCACGGCATCAACCTGCACATGCCCGGCGGCGAGTTCTTCTCGATGCTAGGGCCCTCCGGCTGCGGCAAGACGACGACGCTGCGCATGATCGCCGGCTTCGAGCAGCCGAGCGCGGGCAAGATCCTCCTCGACGGCGAGGACATGACGGGCACGCCGCCGCACAAGCGCCACGTCAACACCGTGTTCCAGAACTACGCGCTCTTCCCGCACCTGAACGTCCAGGACAACGTGGCCTTCGGGCTGCGCCGCCAGCGGGTCGAGCGCGGCCAGGTCCAGCGCCGCGCCGCCGAGGCCTTGGATCTGGTCCAGCTCACCGGCTTCGAGAAGCGCAAGCCGGCGCAGCTCTCGGGCGGCCAGCAGCAGCGCGTGGCACTGGCCCGCGCCCTCGTGCTGAAACCGGCCGTGCTGCTGCTGGACGAGCCGCTGGGGGCCCTGGATGCCAAGCTGCGCAAACAACTGCAGATCGAGTTGAAGGCGCTCCAGCAACAGGTCGGCATCACCTTCATCTACGTCACCCACGACCAGGAAGAAGCGCTGACGATGAGCGACCGCATCGCCGTCATGTCGAACGGCCGGGTCGAGCAGGTGGCGTCGCCGCGCCAGGTCTATGAGGAACCGTCCACCGTCTTCGTCGCCGATTTCCTCGGCGTCTCCAATCTGATGCAGGTGACCGCCCGTGGCGCCGACAGCCAGGGCCGCTGCCGGATCCGCCTCGACGGTTTCGAGCTGCAGGCCGGGCGCGGCGACACCGCCGTGTCCGGCGAGACCAAGGCGACCATCCGTCCCGAGCGCGTCCGCCTGGAGCCGCACGCCGCCACCGGCGAGAACCGCGTGCCCGGCATGGTCGAGCGCTGGGTCTATCTCGGCAACGCCGTTCAGCTGATCGTGCGCCTCGCCACCGGCCAGGCCATCCAGGTCCTGATCCAGAACACCGGCGACGACATCCCCTTTGCCCAGGGCACGCCGGTGCAGGTGCACCTGCCGGCGGACGCGCTGCGCGTCCTCACCGACACCGCCGCGCCAGGCCCGCGCGACCCCGGCAGCGGCCCCGCCCCCGCGCGGTGATCGCCTTCGCCGGATGGCGGGATAGGACGGGCTCATGTCGGCCGTCTCCACCGCGTGAACCCTCCTCCACGAAGTGGGGGAGGGCAGGGTGGGGGCCTCTCCGCCTACGCGATGCCGCCAAAAAGGGGCGGAGGTGCCTGTCCCCTTTTTCTGACGCGATGCCGCCAGCCCTTTTTTTCATGCCCCATCCCCCGCCGCCTTCGCTATGATCGGCGCGGAGGTAGATCATGGCGTGGCAAGACCGTATCATCATCGATCCGGCCGTCCTGGCGGGAAAGCCGGTCATCCGCAACACCCGCCTGGCGGTCGATTTCATCTTCGGCCTGCTGGGCGGGGGCTGGGCCGAAGCCGACATCCTCGCCAACTATCCCGGCCTCGCGCATGACGATATCGCCGCCTGCCTCGCCTATGCGAGCGAGGTGCTGCAGGCCGAAAAGGTCTATCCGCTGCCGCCCGCCCGCACCGCCTGAGGCATGCGCCTCCTCGCCAACGAGAATATCCCCGGCGATGCCGTGACGGCCTTGCGCGCCGCCGGCCACGATGTCGCCTGGGTCAGCCGCTTCGTTCCGGCGGCCGCGAAACGCGAATTCTGTTCTCGCCGATGGTCACGATCGATTGTTCGAGATCGCTTTGACTGAGGTCGGCCAGCACTTGCGAAATGAGCAGAATGCGCCGCGCCACCGGCACGTCGGGCAGGCGGATCATGCCCGCGTGTGCGGCACCGCGCGCAAAGATCAGGTCGCCGAAGTCCTTGTCCATGGTGACGAGCACGCGCAGCTCCCGCACCGCCAGCGCCAGCAGCGCCTCGTCGCCGGGATCGGCCCCCAGCGCGCGCGACTCCAGCACGTCGTGGTCCTGGGCGCGCAGCCACTCGGCCAGGCGCCGGCCCGCACAGCGGTCAACGAGGAACTTCACGCCCGCCTGACGTCGACGGCTTCAAGGCTGTCATGCGCGATGACCGCGTGCGCATAGGCAAGGCAGGCGCGGATATCCTCGGGTTCCAGGTCGGGGTAGTCGTCCAGGATGGCCTCCGCGGCCTCGCCCTGCGCCAGCAGGCTCAAGACCAGCTCGACCGAAATCCGCATCCCCCGAACGATCGGCTTGCCGCCGAAGATCTTGGGGTCGGCGGTGATGCGTTTCAAAAGCTCCTGCTCGGCCATCTGCAACTCCCGGGCCCGATCGCGTCATCGGCCTGATTCACGTGGCATTCTAGCATCATCGCAATTCAACCGCGAATCCCTCCTCCACGAAGTGGGGGAGGTTAGGTGGGGGTCTCTCCTCAAGCTGGGCCTCTCAAGTCTCCGCGACTACGAATTCCGTTCCTTGTTATCGGCCACCGATAACATGCGAGCTTTCGGCAGCCATACTATCGGCGATCGATAGTATGAGCTCCGGTCCTCCACTGCGCTGCGCCAAAAAGGGGGCTGGCTCCGCAGCGCAGCGGAGGTGCCTGCCCCCTTTTTCCGGCTCGATGCCGCCGACTGGCCGTTCAGGATCGACGCGGCGATCTCGACGCCGTTTTGCCGCGGCGTTTGCGCCCGGTCTCCTGCCGTTCGGGCGCCCGCGATCACTCTGCATTGACCTTGCCAGGCGCTCAGTCTCGGTGCTGTATTTGTTGAATGAGCGGGTCCGACCCAACAGGCACCGACTGGACCGACAATGAAATTGATCTGATCGTAAAAGATTATTTCGACATGCTCAGGCACGAGAATTCTCGTAAGCCCTATGTGAAGGCGCACAGAAACGCTGTATTGCAGGAACGTACGCGGCGCTCCCGCGGCTCAATCGAGTTCAAGCATCAGAATATAAGCGCAGTGCTCCTAAGGCTAGGGACGCCTTGGATATCCGGCTACAAGCCGATGGCGAACTACCAGAAAGCGCTTATTGACGGGATCGATCGTTTTCTGTCGGCAGACAACGAAGCATTTATGCAGCCGGTCAAACAACGCGAGGCAGGATTCGCTGAAGAGACGCCGCTGCTTTTTGAGCCGCCCCCCAAATTGGATGCGCTCGAATTGTCGGAACCGCCCGCTCTTAGACGTCTTGTTCGCAAATTTGACCCGGCCGAGCGCGATGCTCGCAATCGCGCGCTCGGGAAACGGGGAGAGGAGAGAATTCTGCTTGCCGAGCGTGTTCGCTTAACTCAACAGGGGCGTCCCGATCTAGCCAAAATGGTCCGGTGGACTTCTCAGGAGGAAGGGGATGGTGCGGGATTTGACATCTCGTCCTTTAGCAGCTCCGGTGGAGAGCGTCTACTCGAAGTGAAAACCACCTCTGGGCATCGGACCACCCCCTTTTATCTCTCTGAAAACGAGCGAGCTCTATCGGCAGAGCGGCCCGAGGCGTTTCGTCTTGTTCGAGTGTACGACTTCGAGCGAACTCCAAGGGCGTTCGAATTGGCTCCACCACTTTCCGAGTCTGTACTGCTACGGCCTGCTCTTTACCGAGCATCTTTCGGAACTTGAGGTCTAATGTTTGTAGCAACAGCGATCATGGCGATCGATGCCGGCCCGCTCGCCGCAGCCACCTTAAAGGACAATATTCCTCTTCGTTCTGCCCTTTGTCGAGGCGTGGCGGCCGCGGTTCCTGGTTCTTGAGAATGTAGCCAGAATGCGACGCTAGGACGGTTGGACGGAGTTCCTCCATGAACTCTCAGTCGCTGGCTATTGCTCCTCTGTAGTCATACTCGACGCGCAGCACTTTGGCGTTCCGCAGGCGCGGCGGCGCATGTTTTTGTTGGCTTCCAGAGATCTGAAACCACCGTCCGTGATTCCCGCCACCACAGCCAAACCGCTCAACGCGGCGACCGTTCTTGACCGAAAGGGCATCCATCAAGCCAGGAATGTGCATGGACGCGCTCGCCCACTCGCAGAGGCGACGATCGAGCGAATCCAGCGTGGCCGCAAGGCGCTGTCCAACGACAAGGATTTCATCATCGTATATTATGGGTCGGACGCCGCCGGAGGGTGGCAACCCCTGAATCGCC
This sequence comes from Dongiaceae bacterium, assembly GCA_041482855.1. Classification (GTDB taxonomy): domain Bacteria; phylum Pseudomonadota; class Alphaproteobacteria; order Dongiales; family Dongiaceae; genus JBGPEQ01. The sequence goes on from JBGPEQ010000088.1 coordinate 5,365, forward strand.
CACTGCGTACGCTCACCACTCTTGATCGTTTCGGCTTGGTTTCCGGAGTTGGCAGGCAGACGACGCTTCGGATGCTGCAAGTTCCCGAGCTGAGGCGTGCGATGGGCTTTCCGGACGACTACAGGCTCGACCGAGGGACGCGACGTGATCGCATCCGGCTTCTCGGCAACGCGGTTTGCCCGCCTGTCATGGAAGCTGTCGTTAGAGCGCTGATTGAAACGGCGAGAGCACAACGTACTTCACACAAGAGCTCGAGAGCCCTAAACGCGGCTGCATGATCGGGTGACTGTCCGCGTCTCTGAAATCTGGCCGTCGTCCGCCGCTCAAATCCGCGCGCTCAGCCCTCGAATCCGTGCTCTGACAGGTCACTGATGTGCCGAATCTGCACATAGTCATGTTATTGATTCTATTGCCCGATTTTTTAATGCATGGGGTTGTTTTGCAGAATCGTGTTTTCCGGGCCCGTTCGCCCGATGTTTCACGTGACACATCGCGCCACTGTTTCACGTGAAACCATTTTCTCCAGACTCTCCGCCTCGGAATCCGCCCCCCTCACCCCAGCCGCGGCACCCCGCTCGTCGTCGAGTACTCGAAGTGCAGCACCTCGCCGGGGTGGACCAGCGGATAGATGGCATGGGCCGCCATCGCCGCCTCGGAGAAGCCGGAGAGGATCAGCTTCAGCTTGCCCGGATAGGCCGCGATGTCGCCGATGGCGAAGATGCCGGCCTGGCTGGTGGCGCCGGTGGCGGGATCGACCTTGATGTGGTTGCGGTCGAGGTTGAGGCCCCACTGGGCGATCGGCCCGAGGTTCATGGCGAGGCCGAAGAAGGGCAGCAGCACGTCGGCCTCGAGCCGGCGCTCCTCCCCCTCGAGCGTGGCGACCACCACCGCCGAGAGCCGGCCGCCGCTGCCCTCCAGGCGCGCCAGCTGATAGGGCACCACCATCTCGATCTTGCCGGCCTTGGCCAGCGCGTCGAGGCGGGCGACGCTCTCGGGGGCGGCGCGGAACTTCGGGCGGCGGTGGATCACGTAGAGCTTCGCCGCCAGCTCGGCCAGCAGCAGCGTCCAGTCGACCGCCGAGTCGCCGCCGCCGGCGATGACGATGCGCTTGCCGCGGAAGTCCTCGCGCTGCTTCACCAGGTAGAAGACGCTGCGGCCCTCATACTGCTCGATGCCCTGGAGCGGCGGCCGGTTGGGCCCGAAGGCGCCGACGCCGGCGGCGATGACCACGGCGCGGCAGGCGATCCGTGTGCCCGCCGTGGTCGCCACGATCCAGCCGCCGCCCGCGGCCGGCGTCAGGCTCTCCACCTGCTGGCCCAGATGGTAGGTCGGATGGAACGGCGCCACCTGCTCTTCCAGCTTGCCGATCAGCTCGGCGGCATCGATGCGCGGATAGGCGGGGATGTCGAAGATCGGCTTCTCCGGATAGAGCGCCGCACACTGCCCGCCAGTGGTATCGAGCGCGTCGACCACGTGGCAGCGCATCTTCAGCATCCCGCACTCGAACACGGCAAACAGCCCGACCGGCCCGGCCCCGATGATCACGACGTCCGTGCTGTGGCTGGCGCTCATGCGACCTCTCGTCGTGCCACGAAGAACCCCCTCATCCTGAGCCTGTCGAAGGACGCACAACGTTGCTGCAAGCGGCGTCTTCAGTCGCTGTAGCGGCTTGCCCGGCCCGGCGCAAGACCGGCCTCCGTGGTTGCCCGCCGCAGCCCCGGCGGCTACAACCCTCGGGATATGGAGGCGGCGGCCGGCAGGCAGGTGGAGCGGGTGGCGAGCTTGGCGGACGAGGCGGCGACGGTCGCGCTGGCACAGGCCATCGCCGCCGTTGCAAGGCCCGGCGACGTGATCGCCTTGGCGGGCGAGCTCGGCGTCGGCAAGACCCGCTTCGCCCGCGCCTTCGTCGATGCCCTCACCGGCGCGCGCGAGGACGTGCCGAGCCCCACCTTCACCCTGGTCCAGACCTACGAGTCGCCGGCCGGCACCATCTGGCACTTCGACCTCTACCGCCTGTCGCGCGCCGACGAGGCCTACGAGCTCGGCATCGAGGAAGCCCTGGCCGACGGCATCAGCCTCATCGAATGGCCCGACCGCGCACAGGGCTTGCTGCCCGATCAGCGCCTCGACCTCACCCTGCTGTTCGCCGCCGCCCCGACCGCCCGCACCGCCCGCCTCGCCGGCCGCGGCTCCTGGGCCGACCGCCTGACCGGACTGTTCCCGAATGGCTGAACCCGTCCCCACCGATCGCGAAGCCCACATCGCCCGCTTCCTCTCGGCCAACGGCTGGGGCAAGGCCGCCCGCGGCCGCCTCGCCGGCGACGCCTCCTTCCGCCACTACGACCGCCTGGAGATGGCGGGCAAGCGCGCCGTGCTGATGGACGCGCCGCCGCCGGTGGAGGACGTCCGCCCCTACGCGGCGGTGGCCGAGCTGCTGCGCAACATGGGCTACAGCGCCCCCCGCATCTTCGCCGTCGATGCCGAGCACGGGCTGCTGCTGCTGGAGGACTTCGGCGACGACACCTACACCCGCCTGTTCGCCCGCGGCCACGACGAGGCAAAGCTCTACGGCCTCGCCGTCGACCTCCTCGTCGATCTCCATCGCAAGTTCGCCCCCGCCCGCCACTCCGGCCTGCCCGCGTTCGACGACACCCGCGCCCTGCGCGAGGTGTCGCTGCTCCTCGACTGGTACTGGCCCGCGACCCAGGACGGGCCGGTCACGCCGGAACTGCGCGACAGCTACCTCGCGGCGTGGCGCGCGGTATTGCCGAAGCGCCACGCCATGCCCGACACGCTCGTCCTCTTCGACTACCACGTCGACAACCTCATGGTGCTGCCTGATCGGACCGGCATCGCCGCCTGCGGCCTCCTCGATTTCCAGGACGCCCTCGTCGCCCCGCGCCCCTTCGATCTGGTCTCGCTCCTGCAGGACGTGCGCCGCGAGGTGCCGCCGAAACTGGTCGCCGCCATGCGCGAGCGCTATCTCGCGGCCTTCCCGAATCTCGATCGCCAGGCCTTCGATTCCAGCTACGCGATCGTCGGCGCCCAGCGCAACACGCGCATCCTCGGCACCTTCACGCGCCTCCTGCTCCGCGACGGCAAATCCAGCTATCAGCAGCTGATCCCGCGCACCTGGAAGCATGTGGAAACCGATCTCGACCATCCGGCCCTGGCCCTTGTCCGCGCCTGGTTCGATCGCCATATCCCCGCTGCCGCGCGGCGTGCGGCCCAGCTTGACGATATTTTGCTGACGCGCACCGCGAAAATGTCCCTGACACCGCCGCAACGCGCGCGGCTCTCGCAGCTGGTGGCCGACAAAGCCCGCAGCAGCGCGCCGCCCGGCCATCGCCCTGCCGCGGCCATCCCGCCGCGCGCCATGGTCCTTGCAGCGGGCTTCGGCACGCGCCTGCGGCCGCTCACGGATACGGTGCCGAAGCCGATGGTGCGCGTTGCCGGCAAGCCCATGATCGACACCGTGATCGATCGCCTCGGCGCCATCGGCGTGCAGGAGATCGTGGTCAACACCCATCACCTCGCCGAAGTCATCGAGACCCATCTGAGGGCGCGCCAGAAACCGCGCATCGTCTTCTCGCGCGAGGAGGAGATCCTGGAAACCGGCGGCGGCATCAAGAAGGCACTGCCGCTGCTGGGCTCGGAGCCGTTCTATGCCATCAACGGCAAGATCATCTGGCTCAACGGCAAGACCGATGCGCTGGTCCGCCTGGCCGAGGTGTGGGACGACGCCGATATGGATGGCCTCCTGCTGCTGCAGCCCACGACCTCCGCCATCGGCTACGACGGCCCCGGCGACTTCTTCATCGACCAGGTCGGCCGCATCCGCCGCCGGCGCGAGTGGGAGGTGGCGCCCTTCGTCTATGCCGGCATCCAGATCCTGCATCCGCGCCTGTTCGCCGGCGCGCCCGACGGCGCCTTCTCGCTCAACCTGCTGTACGACCGCGCCATCGAGGCCGGCCGCCTCTTCGGCATTCGCCACGACGGCGAGTGGTTCCACGTCAGCACGCCCAAGCAGCTGGCCGAGGTCGAGGCGCGCATCGCCCGCGGCGGCGGCGACCAGCTCTATTGAAGGATGCCCCGGCCGTGGCTGACCGCGCGGCCCGCCTGTTCACCATCCCGCCCGGCGTGTCGTTCGTCGACGCGCTCGCCGCCGGCCTGCTGGCGGAGACATCCGGCGATCCGCTGACGCTCGCGCGTTACACCATCCTGCTGCCAACGCGGCGGGCGCGCCGTGCCCTCGACGAAGCCTTCCTCCGCCAGTCCGATGGCCGCCCGCTCCTGCTGCCGCGTACGTTGCCTTTGGGCGACCTCGACCCCGATGACGCCATGCTCGCCGGCGGCGACGAAGCCACGGCGATGGACTCGATGCCCGAGCTCGCCGATCTGCCGCCCGCCATTCCCGCACTGCGCCGCCAGCTGCTGCTGGCGCAGGCGGTCCAGGCCGCCGGCCGCGCCAGCGGATCGGTCATGACCGTCGATCAGGCGACGCGTCTGGCGGCGGAGTTGGCTCGCCTCCTCGACCAGGTGCAAACCGAGCAGCTCACCTTCGAGCACCTGCGCAACCTGGTGCCGGCGGACTATGCCAGCCACTGGCAGATCACCTTGCGCTTCCTCTCCGTGCTGACGGAAGAGTGGCCGAAGATCCTCGCCGCCGAAGGCTGCATCGATCCGGCCGAGCGCCGCAACCGTGCGCTGGCCGCCCAGGCCGAGGCCTGGCGCCGTCATCAGCCTGCCGATCCCGTGATCGCCGCCGGCTCGACCGGCAGCATTCCCGCGACCGCAGCGCTCATCGCAGTGATCGCCGACCTGCCCGCCGGCCGCGTCGTGCTGCCCGGCCTCGATCGCGCTCTCGACGACGAGA
>JBGPEQ010000089.1:0-10224 GCA_041482855.1 Dongiaceae bacterium
CACGAAATGAAGGACTCAGGAGTTATCGACAAGGCTGCTCTGATCTACGGCCAGATGAACGAGCCGCCAGGCTCGCGGCTGCGCGTTGGCCTCACCGGCGTCACCGCCGCCGAGTACTTCCGCGATGAAGAGGGGCAGGATGTGCTCCTGTTCATCGACAATATCTTCCGCTTCACCCAGGCCGGCTCCGAGGTGTCCGCGCTGCTCGGCCGCATGCCCTCGGCGGTGGGCTACCAGCCCACTCTCGGCACCGAGATGGGCGCGCTCCAGGAGCGCATCACCTCCACCAAGAAGGGCTCCATCACGTCGGTGCAGGCCATCTACGTCCCCGCCGACGACATCACCGACCCGGCTCCGGCCACGGCCTTCGCCCATCTCGACGCGACGACGGTGCTCTCGCGCCAGATCTCCGAGCTCGGCATCTATCCGGCGGTCGATCCGCTGGATTCGACCAGCCGCATCCTCGATCCGCGCGTCGTCGGCGAGGAACATTACAAAGTCGCCCGCGACGTCCAGCGCATTCTGCAGACCTATAAGTCGCTCCAGGACATCATCGCCATTCTCGGCATGGACGAACTCAGCGAAGAGGACAAGCTGGTGGTGGCGCGCGCCCGCAAGATCCAGCGCTTCCTGTCCCAGCCCTTCCATGTCGCCGAGGTATTCACAGGCTCGCCCGGCAAATTCGTGGCGCTCGAGGACACCATCAAGGGCTTCAAGGGCATCTGCGAGGGCCAGTACGACGACCTGCCGGAGTCGGCCTTCTACATGGTCGGCACCATCGAGGAGGCGGTCGAAAAGGCCCGCAAGATGGCGGCCGAGGCGGCCTAGGACAGTTGGCGGGAACCCGCGATATGGCCGATCAAATCCAGTTCGAGCTGGTCTCGCCGGAACGGTTGTTGCTGTCCGAGCCGGTGGAAATGGTAGTGGTGCCGGGGGCCGAGGGTGACTTCGGCGTGCTGCCCGGCCACGCGCCGCTCGTTTCCACGGTGCGTCCGGGAGTCATCGCCGTTTTCGAAGGGGGCAAGGTCGTGCAGCGCATTTTCGTCGCCCGCGGTTTTGCCGAGGTGACCGGCGAGCGTTGCACCGTGCTGGCGGAACAGGCTATGCCCGTGGCGGACATCGATCGGGCCGCCGTCGAGGTTGAAATTCGCGAGGCGCGTGACGATCTGAGCGAAGCCAAGGACGACGCCGAGCGGGCGCGCCTCGAATTCCGCATCGCCGCCGCCGAAGCCAAGCTCTCCGCGCTCGACAACCCGGTCTACTGAATCGCGTCTGCGCGTGACCAGCGATTCTACTTCCAAGCGGCTGGAATTCCTACATTCTTCTGCACCGTCATGCCTCTTGCGCAATCGGCGACGCAGCCTCACAATATTGAGAGAGTGGCACGCGCGGGTGGGCGACAGCACGGGTGACACGGCATGAAGCACTGGACGCTCGATGACATTCCCTGGGAACGCTTCGATCGTTCCCGGGTCGATCCCGAGGTCGTCAAGATCGTGAAGGCCGCCGCCATGGTCGAAGCCAACGGCGGCGACTATGCGAAATATCTCTGCAACGTCTTTCACGACGATCCCGAGTTCCAGCAGGTGGCCAACGAGTGGGCGATGGAAGAGGTGCAGCACGGCATGGCGCTGGCGCGCTGGGCCAAGCTGGCCGACCCGACGTTCGATTTCGCGGCCGCCTTCAAGCGCTTCACCGACGGCTTCAAGATCCAGACCTGGCGCACCCAGTCGCTGCGCGGCTCGCGCAGCGGCGAACTGGTGTCGCGCTGCATCGTCGAGACCGGAACCAGCTCCTACTACAGCGCGCTCAGGGACGCGATCGACGAGCCCGTGCTGAAGGAGATATGCCGCAACATCGCGGCCGACGAGTTCCGCCACTACAAGCTGTTCTATACCTATCTCGTACGCTATCTGGAGGCCGAGAAGATCGGACCGTTCGGCCGCTTCTGGGCGGCCGCCTCGCGCATCCGCGAATCCGAAGACGACGAGTTGGCCTTCGCCTACTACGCCGCCAATCATCCGGCCGACGCGCTCTACGAACGCAAGCGCTTCATCCGCGCCTATCTGAGCCGGGCCTACGGATACTACCGCCCGCCCCATATCGAGCGTGGCATCGGCATGATCCTGAAGGCGGTCGGACTGAGGCCGAACGGTCTGCTGAACGGATGGCTCACGCGCGGGATAAGCTGGCTGTTGCGCCTGCGCGTGCAGCAACTGGCCCGCGCCGGGACCTAGTACCGCCGCAATCGCTCTTTCGGGCGAGTTCGGACCATCGCGATACTGACGGCGCTCAAGCGTCGAAGCGGATGTTCTTGATGCGGTCGCCCGGTTCGATCGACAGCATGACATCGATGCCGTCGGACACCTGGCCGAAGACCGTGTGCATGCCGTCGAGGTGCGGCTGCGGCTCGAGCACGAGGAAGAACTGCGAGCCGCCGGTGTCGCGGCCGGCATGGGCCATGGAGAGCGTGCCGGTCTCATGCTTGCGCGGATTGCCCTTGGTCTCGCAGGCGATGCGCCAGCCGGGTCCGCCGGTGCCGTCGCCATCGGGGCAGCCGCCCTGGGCGACGAAGCCTTCGATCACCCGGTGAAAGGTGAGGCCGTCATAGAATCCGCTGCTGGCCAGCGCGTGCCAATTGGCCACCGTGTTGGGCGCCGCCTCCGGAAACAGCTTCAGCTCGATGGTCCCCTTGTCGGTTTCCATCACGCAGCCGGTGAGGCCCTTCAGCTTGTCGGCTGCGATATCGTGCTTCTTCAGCGGTTCAGCCATGGCGTCGTCCCTTCTTATCGGTTGGTACGGCTAGGTGGCCGAACTCTGACACCAGTTCCGCATAGAGCTGGCGTTTGAACGGCACGATCAGCTGCGGCAGCGTCGCGACCGGCGTCCACTTCCAGGCGCTGAACTCGGCATGGGCGCCGGCGATCGCAATATCGGCGTCGGTGCCGGTGAAGCGGAACGCGAACCACTTCTGCTCCTGCCCCCGATACTGGCCCTTCCACAACTGTGGCACCAGCTCGGCCGGCAGATCATAGCGGTACCAGATTCGGCTTTCCGCCAGCAGGACCGCCGCCCGCGTACCCGTTTCCTCCTGCATCTCGCGCCAGGCGGCGGACTCCGGCATCTCGCCCTCGTCGATGCCCCCTTGCGGCATCTGCCAGGCATCGGAGGGCATGTCGATGCGCTGGGCGACGAACACGTCGCCCAGCGCATTCAGCAGCATGATTCCGACGCCGCTGCGGTAAGGCAGACGCATGGGATCGATCGGCGTCATCGCACGACCGGTCCGCCCGGCCGGCTGCAACAGGACGTCAGCGTCAATTCGCCTGGCTCGTCTTGTACAGCGCGATGCCGTGCAGAAGGTCGACCGCCCGCGACAGCTGGTAGTCCTGCTCCGCGGCGGGCTTCGCTCCTGCGGCCGCCTGGTCGGTCGACGCACCCGGCGGGTTGGTGTTGGTCGATCCGCCGCCGGTGCCGTTGGAACCTTCCGGCTGCTGTTGTGCCGGCTTCTGCGCCTGGTCCGGGTTCTGCAGCGCGCCGCGCAGGTCGGCCTCGCCGATCCGCCGTTGCTGCGCGAGGACCTCGACCTTGGCCTGCTCGGCCAGGATGTCCGGTTCGATGCCGAGGGCCTGGATCGAGCGGCCGGACGGCGTGAAGTAGCGCGCCGTCGTCAGGCGGATGGCGCCGTGGCCGGGCACCGGAATGATGGTCTGAACCGAGCCTTTGCCGAACGACTTGGTGCCCAGCATGATGGCGCGGTGATGGTCCTGCAGCGCGCCGGCCACGATCTCCGAGGCCGAGGCCGAGCCGCCGTTGATCAGCACGACCATGGGCAGTCCGTCCGCGATGTCGCCGGGCCGGGCGTTGTAGCGCTGCGCGTCCTCGGCGTGCCGTCCGCGCGTCGAGACGATCTCGCCCTTGTCGAGGAAGTCATCGGAGACCGCGACCGCCTGGTCGAGCAAGCCGCCGGGATTGTTGCGCAGGTCGAGGACGATGCCCGCGAGCTTGCCGCCGGCCTGGTCCTTCAGCTTCTTGAACTGGGCTTCGAGGCCGGTGTCGGTCTGCTCGCTGAAGCTGGTGATGCGGAGATAGGCGATGTCCGTGCCTTCGAGGTGGCTACGGACCGACTGGATCTTGACGACTGCCCGGGTCAAGGACACGTCGAACGGATCCTTGTCGCCGCGCTGGATGGTGAGCTTGATCTCGGAATCGATGGGGCCGCGCATCTTGTCGACCGCCTCGGAGAGCGAGAGGCCCATCACGGGCTGGCCGTCGAGTTCGATGATGAAGTCGCCGGGCTGGATGCCGGCGCGGGCCGCCGGCGTGTCGTCGATCGGCGATACCACCTTGACCAGGCCGTTCTCCATGGTGACCTCGATGCCGAGGCCGCCGAATTCGCCGCGGGTCTGGACCTGCATCTCATCGAAGCTCTTGGCGTTCATATAGCTCGAGTGCGGGTCGAGGGCGGCGAGCATGCCGTTGATGGCATTCTCCACCAGCTGCTGGTCCGTCACCTCCTCGACATAGTCGGCGCGGACCTTTTCGAAGACGTCGCCGAACAGGCGCAATTGGTCATAGGTGTCAGAATTGGTGTTGTTCTGCGAGGCCGCCGGCAGGCCGAAGGCCACCAGGAATGCGGCCGTCATGACCGCCAGTCGGGAATAGCGCATGGTCATTCTCATTCTACCTTATTGATTGATACGTGTTTCTAACCAAGGCCAGGGGTCGGTCGGCCGACCGTTGCGGCGCAGCTCCACATAGAGGCGCGCCTTGCCATCCTTCGGCGACTCCGTGATGCCAACCGGTTCCCCGGCGAGCAGCCACTGGCCGACTACGACATCGACACGGCCGAGACCGCAGAGCAGAGTATGATATCCGCCACGGTGCTCCATAATCAATATTTCACCGTAGCCACGAAAAGGGCCACGGAACACGATCTGGCCGTCATGCGGTGCGACAATTTGCGCTTCCGGCAGGGTCTCGAACTCCACGCCCTGGCTGACGCTGCCGTCCGACTCCTTTTCGCCGAAGTGGGTGACCAGCACGCCGTGGACCGGCGGTGTCACGCCGACCGTCGTGGTCGGAAAGGTCTTCAGGTCCTTTGGCGGCTCCAGCCGCAGGGTGCTGGTCAGGCCCGCCGAGTTGCTGGGCTGCGGTGTCGTCGCCGGCGGCAGGGCGGCCAGCAGCTCGCGCAGGTCGTCGGCCTGTGCGGTCAACGCGCGCACCCGGTCGTCGGCGGCGGCGCGCTCGGCGTCCGTCGTCTGCCGCAGCCCGGCCTTGAGAGCCACGAGCTCCTCCAGCGAGGCGCGGGCGGTCTTCAGCGTCAGCGTCGCCTGCGCGATGTCCTGGCGCTGGCGCAGCGCCTGGGCGCGCAGCTGCGCGATGTCGTCGAGTTCCTGGTGCAGGCGGTGGGCCTTGGCCTCGATCGGCGGTACGGCGAAACCCAGCAGCTGCGCGGTGATGACCGTATCCATGGGCGAGCGCCAGCCCAGAAGTAGCGTCTCGCGCGGTTCCACCGACAGGCGCTCGAGCGCGCCGAGCAGCGTGGTCATGTCGCCGCGGTGCGCGGTCAGCGCGGCGGTCCTCTCCTGCTCCAGGGCTTGCAGCGCGGCCAGCCGCTTCTCCAGTTTAGTGAGTTCCTCTTCGCGATCTTGCACGTCCTTGGCCGCCGTGATCAGTTCCCCCTGCAGGCGCGTGATTTCCGCCGCCAGCTGCTCGGCCTGCATACCCAGGTACTTGACGCGGTCCTGCTCGTCCTCGATCGCCTCCTGCACGTCCTTCAGGCGGTCGGCGGCCCGCGGCTGCGACGCCGCTCCGGCGATCAGCCCGATGCCGACGGTTACAGCGGCGAGCATGGTCGCCGACCGCTCAAATCGTGGCACGCTGCTCCCGACCCGTTTCGGCCGTCCTGGCCGGCGCCGACGCCATCAGGGATCGGCCGCTCATTTCCTTCGGCTGCGGCAGGCCCATGAGCGCCAGGATCGTCGGCGCGACGTCGGCCAGCCGGCCGTCGCGCAGGCGAAGGCCGTCGCCGGGCCCGTTGACCAGCACGACCGGCACGCGATTGAGTGTATGGGCCGTGTGCGGCTCATGGGTGACCGGGTCTTCCATCATCTCGGCATTGCCGTGGTCGGCGGTGATGAGCATGGCGCCGCCCACCTTCTTCAGGGCATCGCGGACCCGGCCGAGACAGCGGTCGACCGCTTCGACGGCCTTGATCGCGGCGGCGAGATCGCCGGTATGGCCGACCATGTCGGTATTGGCGAAGTTGACGACGATGAGATCGTATTTGCCGCCCTCGATGGCGGCCACCAGCCGGTCGGTCACCTCAAAGGCCGACATCTCCGGCTTCAGATCGTAGGTCGCCACCTTGGGCGACGGCACGAGTATGCGGTCCTCGCCGGGATAGGGAGTCTCCTCGCCGCCGTTCAGGAAGAATGTGACGTGAGCGTACTTCTCGGTTTCGGCGATGCGCAGCTGCTTCAGGCCGGCCGCGGCGACGAGCTCGCCGAGCACGTGCCGCAGCAGTTCCGGAGGGAACAGGGCCGCGAGGAAGGGAGCGAGCGCCGTCGAATATTCGGTCATGCCGGCAGCCGCCGCGAATTTGACCATGCGCGGGCGCGGGAAGCCCGTGAAGGCGGGATCCAGCAGCGCCGCCAGCAGCTGGCGCACGCGGTCGGCGCGGAACTTGGCCATGAGGATACCGTCGCCGTCCTTCATGCCGCGGTAGTCGCCGACGACGGTGGGTTTGACGAACTCGTCGGTCTCGCCGCGGCCGTAGCCGGCGTCGATGGCGGCCACGGCGTCGACCGCCCGCTCGCCCTGGCCGTCCGCCAGGGCGGCATAGGCGAGGGCGACCCGGTCCCAGCGCTTGTCGCGGTCCATGCCCCAATAACGCCCGCCGACTGTGGCGACACGAAGGCCGGCGCAGCCGGAAACGGCGCTCAGGAACGCCGCCATGAAGCCGCGGGCGCTCGAGGGCGGCGTGTCCCGGCCGTCGAGGAAGGCATGCAGGGCGACGGGCACGCCCGCGCCGTCGAGGATGCGGGCGAGGGCGGCGATGTGGTCTTGGTGGGAATGCACGCCGCCGGGCGACAACAGTCCCATCAAGTGGCAGGTGCCGCCGGAAGCCTTCAGCTTGGCGATGGAGTCCTGCAAGCGCGGGTTGCGCGCGAGTTCGCCGGTTTTGACGGCGGCGTCGATGCGCGGCAGGTCCTGCGTGACGACGCGGCCGGCGCCGATGTTCATATGGCCGACCTCGGAATTGCCCATCTGGCCCGCGGGCAGCCCGACATGCAGTTCCGAGGCGTCGATCAGCGCATGCGGGCAATCCCGCATGAAGCCGTCCCAGGCCGGCGTGTCCGCCAGCCGGATCGCGTTGTGATCGCCGCTGGAACTTTCCCCCCAGCCGTCGAGGATGCAGAGCACGACGGGGCGGGGCCGATCGCTACGAGCCATGGCCGCTATATACAAGGTTTCGCCGGGTAGGCGGTAGGGCGGTTTGCTATCGCTGTATGGGGGTCGTTAACGTTTTTGGGCCGGGATCACGGCGCCGATTTGACGCGCTTGTACTGCTTCGGCTCCATGAACAGCGCGGCGTCGTCGAGGGCGCCGAGGACGGCGGCGATGTTGGCGGAGCTGTCGGCGACGAAGACGTCATAGTCGCCATCGACCTCGCCGGCCAGATGCCCGTCCTTGACCGCCTGGTGGAGCGCCTCCAGCGGGTAGCCGATGCGCAGGACATCGTCGCCGTCGAAGGCGTAGGCGGCGAAGGAATAGGGGTGGCTGTCCTTGCGGCCGGTCTTGTCGACATCGGCCATGAGGCCGGTATCGGCGGCGGCGAGCCGCAGATTGATGAAGCGGCGCTCGCCGACCGCCGTGACATAGCCGTCGAGCACGGCCCAGGACTTGTCGCCTTGATTGACGGCGACGATCTGCAGCTGCTTGCCGTCGTCGCTCGGCAGGATGTGCACGTACTCCCAGCGGTCGTCGCCGCCTTCATAGGCCCACACGCCGGCGAGGCGCGGCTCGCTGACGGCCTCGCTCGCCGGGCCGAGCGGGTTCTTCGAGGCCGCGCAGCCGGCGAGCGCGACGGCGAACAACAGGGCGGCAACGGTTCGAATACGGGCCAGCTTCACCGGCGACTCCTCATGCCTGATCGAGTTCCCAGGCCAATATATCGCGGCTTCAGGCGCGGTGATAGGGATGTCCGGTCAGGATGGACTGGGCGCGGTAGAGCTGCTCGGCCAGGAGCGTGCGCACCAGCAGATGCGGCCAGGTCATGGCGCCGAGGGAGAGGATGAAGTTGGCCTTCTGCCGCACGGCGACGCTGAGGCCGTCGGCGCCGCCGATGAGGAAGGCCAAGTCGTCGGCGCCGCCGTCGCGCCACTGCCGCACATGATTGGCCAGTTGCTCGCTCGACAGCGCCTTGCCGCGCAGGTCGAGGGCGACCATGAAGAGTCCGGGCCCCGCCTTCGGCAGGGCCGCCAGCAGCAGCTCGCCCTCGCGCGCCATCAGCTGCGCCGACGGCACCTTGCGATGCTCCTCGACCTCCTTGAGGGTCACCGGCCAGCTCAGTCGACCGGCATACTCCTCGAACAGGTCGCGCTCCGGACCGCTCTTCCACTTGCCGACGGCGACGACGGTGACGCGCATGCGCGCAATCTAGCATCGCACGCAGACGCGACAAAATCGGGATCAGCCGGCCTTTACGCAAAAATGTTTCACGTGAAACATCGCAGCGATCCGCGGCGCCGGCGAAAATGGTTTCACGTGAAACATCGCGGCCGGGATTGCAGTCCTTTCAGCGGGCCGCGGGCCGGAAAACGCGAATCTGCAAAACAACCCCATGCATTAAAAAATCGCCTTTGTTTTTCAATGACATGACTTGTGCCGGATTCGAGCGCTCAGCGTACGCCGAGAGGCCTTCGGGCGCCTGATTTTGACGTTCAAAAGCCGGCGAGAGGCGTTGGCGGGCGGACGCGTCAGCCGGCCCTCTTCGCGAACGCGCTGCCCTGGCGCTTGGCCATGAAGGTCCTGGCCGTCTCCACCGCCACGGCGGCGTCGCGGCAGTAGGCGTTGGCGAACTGCTCGTTCAGGGCGCGGAGACCTCAGACGGCGAGCGCCGCCTTCTCGATTCTGAGGATCGTCGCCTCACGGGTACCGTCGCCGGTCGGCAGATCGACGCTTTCTTCTTCTGCTTGACCAAGGAGCGCTTGTCCAATCGGTCGGCCGACAAAGATGATGCCCATCTTCGGATCGTCGTTCACATTGTGCGTTAGAACAATGGTCTTAACCGTGGTGGGGTCGTCATTGTAGGCGATCACCACCTTGTCTCCAATCTCGACTACACGCTCATTCTGATAGAGGAAGGCGGCAGCTTCCTCATTCTGGGCTGCGCGCGCCACCGGCGTAGTTCGCTCTGCCTCCGAAGTCGCTATCTCCTCCGCTTTCGCGGCGTTTAGTTTCGGCTCTAACGTTTCCCTTGGCTGGTCGAAAAGGTCGTCCTGAGAAGCCCGATGTGTCTCAACCATAGAGATGGACTGCGGGGCGGGCCGGCGCGTCGGTTGGACCGCAGCGTCGGCGACGACCGCAGCCGGCGCGGCTACAACCACGCTCGCTTCGGCCTCCTCAGTCTCAAGCTCGCCGACGACCCGGTGCTCAGTGTAGCGCAAGGCCTTCACTTCGCTTCCAAGTGGCGAGATACCGAGGCTCCTCAGTGTGGCTTCGAGATCGCCAAGGCAACTCTCGGAATCCAGTGTCCAAGACGAACCCCAGCAACGCCAGAAGCGCCAGCCCATACGTTCGAGCGCAAGTTGGCGGTTGTAGTCCTCTGCCCATCGTTCTGGCCCATGGTATTGGTCACCGTCGAGTTCAACGGCCAGCCTCCGATCGTCCGCACCCTCGATCACGAAATCAATCCGGTAGTCGCCAGCCTTGACTTGTGGGCGCAAACGCCAGCCGCGCTCAGTGAGCTTGCGGAAGACCTCGCGTTCAAATTCCGACTCGCAAAGGAAGATAGGCTCGCCGACCTGCTCTACTGCACCCTCCATCGGATTTTTGAAGTGGCGGATGACTTTCGCCTTTAGGTCATCGGGCTTGAGCATGGCCTCGTCGAGCGAGCGTACGAGATACATGCGATCTCGTGCGCGGCTTAGTGCTACATTGAACCGTTGCTGGAACATGAGTCCGGTCCTGGTCGCATGGCTGTTCGGCGCTTCGACC
>JBGPEQ010000090.1:0-10111 GCA_041482855.1 Dongiaceae bacterium
CTGCCGCCGCCTGGCGAGCGCGCTCGCCAAGGCTGGTGTCGGCCCCGGCGACACCGTCGCCGTGCTCGCCGGCAATGTCCCGGCCACGCTCGAAGCGCACTACGGCGTGCCCATGCTCGGCGCCGTGCTCAACGCCATGAACTTCCGGCAGGACGCCGGCACCGTCGCCTTCTGCCTCGCCCATGGCGAGGCCAAGGTCTTCATCGTCGACCGCGAGTTCGCGGAGGTCGGGCGCAAGGCGGTGCTCCAAGTCGAGCGCAAGCCGATCGTGGTCGAGATCGACGACCCCGTGGCCTCCTATCCCGAAGGTACGCCGCACATCACCGCCGTCGAGTACGAAGACTTCATCGCCAGCGGCGATCCGGCCTTCCGCTGGCGGCCGCCCGCCGACGAGTGGCAGGCCATCAGCCTCAACTACACCTCCGGCACGACCGGCAATCCCAAGGGCGTGGTCTATCACCATCGCGGCGCCTACCTGAACGCCATCGGCGACATCCTCACCTTCGGCCTGGACAGCCGCACGGTCTATCTTTGGACCCTGCCGATGTTCCACTGCAACGGCTGGGCCTTCACCTGGGGCGTGACGGCGGCCGCGGCCACCCATGTCTGCCTGCGCAAGGTCGACCCGGCCCTGATCTATCCGATGATCAGGCGACATGGCGTCACCCACATGTGCGGCGCGCCGATCGTGCTGAACATGCTGGCCAACGCGCCGGAATCCGTGAAGGTCAAGTTCGATCGCGCCGTCTACGTCGCCACCGGCGGCGCCGCGCCGCCCAGCGCCATCATCGAGGCCATGGAGCGCAGCGGCTTCCGCGTCCTCCATCTCTACGGCCTGACCGAGACCTACGGCCCGAACACCGTGTGCGACTGGCAGAGCGAATGGGCGGCGCTCCCGCTGCGGGAGCGGACTCGCCAGATGGCCCGCCAGGGCGTGCGCTACCTCACCTCCGAAGACCTCAAGGTGGCCGATCCCGAAACGATGGTGGAGATTCCGCGCGACGGCGCGACCATCGGCGAGCTGATGCTGCGCGGCAACACCGTGATGAAGGGCTACCTGAAGAACCCGTCAGCCACGGCGGCCGCCTTCCGCGGCGGCTGGCTTCATACCGGCGACCTCGCCGTGCGCCATCCCGACGGCTATGTCGAGGTCAAGGACCGCTCCAAGGATATCATCATCTCCGGCGGCGAAAACATCTCCAGCCTGGAAGTGGAGGAGGTGCTGTATCGACACCCGCAGGTGTTGGAGGCCGCGGTAGTGGCGAAGCCCGACGATAAATACGGCGAAACGCCCTGCGCCTTCGTGACGCCGCGGCAAGGCGCCGACACTCTATCGGCCCAGGACATCATCGCCTGGTGCCGCGCCAACATGGCCCACTTCAAGGTGCCGCGGACCGTCGTATTCGGCCCGCTGCCGAAGACCTCGACCGGCAAGATCCAGAAATTCGTCCTGCGCGAGCAGGCGAAGCAGTTAGCCAATTCCGCGCTCACGGATTGATGACCAAGGCATGCATACGAGTTCACGAGTCGGATTTAGTCGTCGCATGAGACGGGGATCGCCAACCTGCGTCCTTCGACAAACTCAGGATGAGGGGCCATTATTTGTGCCACAAAAATTGCCCCTCATCCTGAGCTTGTCGAAGGACGCGGGGTCGTCTTGCAGATAGTGTAAGGTTTGATCGACAGCGAGCAGCGGCCGCGTGCAGAACATCTTCGACACCGTCAGCGCCTACTATCACAGCGTCGTCGATTCGCTGAATCCGTTCAATCGCGGCAACATCCTCCTCTATTTCACCTGGATACTCGTCTACACCTTCACCTGGGTGGCCGTCTGGCGGTCCGGGCGGTCATGGTTTCGTTTCGTCTGCTTCGTCATCAACCAGATCTTTTCCATCGGCATCCTCATTTCCTGGTCGCTGACGGTCATACTGGCCTATGCCTATTGGCAGGCGTCGCTGGCCTTGTTCGTGGTTACCGCAACCATCAGCCTGTTCCTGTTCCGCCGGCGGTATTAGTTTCTGCTCATGACCGATTCGAGCCCCTTCGATCTCACCGGCAAGGTCGCCCTCGTCACCGGCGCTTCCAGCGGCCTCGGGCGGCGTTTCGCGCTCACGCTGGCCAAGGCGGGCGCCAAGGTCGGGGTCGCCGCCCGCCGCGCCGACCGCCTGGCCGAGGTCGTGCGCGAGATCGAATCCTTCGACGGCCGCGCCGTCCCCATCCCGCTCGACGTCACCGATCCCGCCAGCGTGCGCGCCGCCGTCGCCGCTGCCGAGACCGAACTCGGCCCCATCGGCGTGCTCGTGAACAACGCCGGCGTCAACGTGGCGAAGCCGCTGCTCGATCACGATGTGGAAGAGTGGGACCGCGTGATCGACACCAACCTCAAGGGCGTCTGGCTGATGGCGCAGGAAGTCGCCCGCCACATGGTCCGCCTCGGCCATGGCGGCAGCATCGTCAATATCGGCTCCATCCTCGGCCTGACGGCCCAGCCGATGATGCCGTCCTACTGCGCCGCCAAGGCGGGCGTGATCCATTTGTCGCGCGCCATGGCGGTCGAGCTGGCGCCGCACAAGATCCGCGTCAACGCCATCGCGCCCGGATTCTTCGAGTCCGAGATGACGCACGATTACCTGACCAGCAATACCGGCCGCGCCATGGCCACGCGCATCCCTCTGAAGCGCATCGGCGCGATCGATGAGCTGGACGGCGCCCTGCTGCTGCTCGCCTCCGACGCCTCCAGCTACATGACCGGCGCCGTCATCACCGTCGATGGCGGCCAGAGCATCGGCTTGTAGTACAGAGCATCCAAGGAAAGACTCGTATTGCTTGCATGACCAGGGTGCGTCCTTCGACAAGCTCAGGATGAGGGGAAGTCTTGCTGGCACAAAGAAAAGCCCTCATCCTGAGCTTGTCGAAGGACGCACGGCGCTGATCCCAGCTTCGTGTAGCCAACGTTCGGAAACGCATCCCATGGATTTCGCGCTCGCCCCCGAGATCGAGGACCTCCGCCAGCGCTACCGCGCGTTCGTGGCCGAGCACATCCTGGCGGTCGAGCGCGACCGCGAGAACTACGACGAGCACGAGAACATCGCGCTGCCCGTGCTCGAGCAGCTGCGCGCCCAGGCCAAGGCCGCCGGCCTGTGGGCGCCGCAGATGCCGAAGGCGCGGGGCGGGCAGGGGCTGCCGGTGGTCGGCATGGCCGCCTGCTACGAGGAGATGGGGCGCTCCATCTTCGGCCCGGCGGTCTTCAACTGCGCCGCGCCCGACGACGGCAACATGCTGCTCCTCGAGAAGGTGGCGACCGACGCCCAGAAGGCGCGCTGGCTGCAGCCGATCATCGACGGCCGCGTGCGCTCCGCCTTCGTCATGACGGAGCCCATGCCCGGCGCCGGTTCCGATCCCGCGGCCATGCGCACGCGCGCGGAGAAGAAGGGCGACCGCTGGCTCGTCCGTGGCCACAAATGGTTCATCACCGGCGCCGGCCTCGCCGACCACTTCATCCTGATCGCCCGCACCGCCGACGACCAGCGCAAAGGCCTGACCGCCTTCCTGTTCGACGCCGACCAGCCGGGCTGGCAGATCGTGCGCCGCATCCCCATCATGGGTCCGGAGGAGCATGGCGGCCATTGCGAGTTGACGTTCGATGGCCTGGAAATCCCCGACGAGAACCGGCTCATGAACGTCGGCGACGGCCTCAAGGTCACGCAGATCCGCCTGGGCACGGCGCGGCTCACCCACTGCATGCGCTGGCTCGGCCTGGCCAAGCGGGCACTCGAGATCGCCCGCGACTATGTGGGCAAGCGCGAGAGCTTCGGCGCCAAACTGGCCGACCACGAGGGCGTGCAGTGGCTGATGGGCGAGGCCGCCACGGCCATCGAGATCGGGCGCCTGCTCGTGATGAAGGCGGCCTGGAAGCTCGACCAGGGCGATTTCGCGCGCCAGGAAGTCTCGATGGCCAAGATCCAGGTCGCGGATACCCTGCACAGGGCGGTCGACACGGCCCTCCAGCTCTGCGGCGCCCTCGGCTACTCGCGCGATACGCCGCTCGAATGGATGTACCGCTACGCCCGCCAGGCCCGGCTCGTCGACGGCGCCTCCGAAGTGCACAAGATGGTGCTGGCGCGCGCCTACATGGCCGAGGGCACCGACTTCTGGGACTGGAATTGACCATCGATCTGGCGGCCGATGGGGCGGCACAGGAGCGCCTATGCCGCTTCGTGGCGGCAGCGGCCGGCGCCACCCGCGCGACCATCGTCAGCATCGCCCCGCTGCGCGGCGGCGCCATCCAGGAGAACTGGGCCGTCGACATCGAGATGGAGGGCGGCGCCGGGGCCGGCCGTCACGCCCTGGTGCTGCGCACCGATGCGCCCTCGCGCGTTGCCGCCAGCCACGGCCGCGCCCAGGAGTACGCCCTGCTGAAGCTCGCCCGGGCCGCCGGCGTGGCCGTCCCGGAGCCGCTCTGGCTATGCAGCGATCCCGCCGTCGTCGGCCGCGCGTTCTACCTGATGCGCCGAATGCCCGGCGTCGCCGCCGGCCATCGCATCGTGAAGGACATCTCGCTCGGCGGCCCCCGCGATGCGCTGGCGGAGCGGCTGGGGCAGGAGCTGGCCCGCATCCACGCCGTGACGCCGCAGACGGTCACGCGGCTGGCGCCCGACCAATCCTTCGAATTCCTGACGCCAGCCTCCGCCATTCCCGGCCTCGATCGCGTAAAGCTCTATCGCCGCTATCTCGACGATCTCGGCGATCCCCACCCGGCCCTGGAATGGGGCCTGCACTGGCTGGAGCTGAACAGCCGTCCCGCCGGCGAGATCACCCTCGTCCATCAGGATTTCCGCACCGGCAACTACCTAATCGACGAACGCGGGCTGACGGCCATTCTCGATTGGGAGTTCTGCGCCTGGGGCGACCCGATGTCCGATATCGGCTGGTTCTGCGCCAAGTGCTGGCGCTTCGGCGCTACCGAGCGCGAGGCCGGCGGCATCGCCGCGCGGGCGCCCTTCTATCGCGGCTACGAGGCCGCTTCCGGCCGCCGAATCGACCCGGCCGCCGTTCACTACTGGGAGGTCGCCGCCCATGTCCGCTGGGCCGTCATCGCCCTGCAGCAGGCCGCCCGCCACCTCTCGGGCGCCCAGCGCTCCCTGGAATTGGCGCTGACAGGCCGCATCCTGCCCGAACTTGAACTCGAAGTCCTGAATCTGGTCGATGCCGCAGAGGGCAGGGCGGCCTGATGACCGACAATCCGGATGGCGCGGCCCTGCTCGAGGAAGCCCGCCGCACCCTGCTCGAAACCCTGCTGCCGCTCCTGCCGCCCGAGCGCCGCTACGACGGCCTGATGGTCGCCAACGCCATGGCCATCGCCGCCCGCGAAGCCGGGCAGGGGGACGCCCTCTTCCGCGAGAGTGTGAATCTGCTGGCAGCCCTATTCCCCGCCGCCGCACCGAGCGAGAACCTCCGCGCCCAACTGCTGGACCTCGAAGCCCGTCTCGCGCGCGAGATCCGCGCCGGCCTGTGCAATGCCCCGGGGCCGCGTCGCGACGCCATCCGCGACTACCTGCGCCGCTCGGCCACCACCCGCCTCCGCCTCAGCAACCCGAAGGCCCTATCGAAACCGTCTCGTTGATCAGAGAGCTCGATCGAGCAAACGCACAACCCGTGTCCCCTCTACCGCGAAGCGGGAGAGGGTTAGGGTGAGGGTGTGTGGCTCGGTGCCTGCCCATCGCCCAAGAAGCTGTCTTCTTTCATAGGAGTTTGCTCCTGCGACATTCACAGCATACCGAGCCGCGGACCCTCACCCTTGCCCTCTCCCGCTTCGCGGTAGAGGGGACATTGACGGAGCAGGTGCTCGATCGAGTCTCCCCCCAAAAAAAATCGGAGCCGCGCATGGTGTCGCGGCTCCGTGGGATGAATGGAAGGAGTATAGAGCGCCGGTTCGGGATTCTTCGAAAACGTGCGGGAGTTTCTGGCCGAACCGATCAGCGAGCGCCAATCACAAATGAGTCGCCGGGGGCGAGCATCGACTGCTGGGTCGAGGTCGACGCCGCCGTCGCCGGCGCCGCCTCCACGACCATGCAGTCGATGGAATGATTCTTGAGATCCGAGCACAGCGCCTTGGCATCGTTCCGGTCGCTGAAGGAGCCGGCCTGGAGGCGATAGAACACGCCCTTTTCGGCGCCGAGGTCGGCCTTGGCGACGGCATGGGGCAGCTTGGCCAGAAGGTCGGCCTGTTCGGCGGTCAGCGTCTGCCAGCCGGCCGAAGCCTCCTGCTCCGAGCGGTAGGAGGCGATCTGCACGGTGTAGAGCTTGGCGACGCCCATGGTCTTCGCCGTGACCGTCATGGATGACGCAGCGTCATTGGTGCTGGATGGCGTGGACGCGGTCGTGGAAGCCGTGGTTGCCGCGCCCGCCGTCGCCACGGTCGATGTCGCAGCGGAGGCTGTGGCGGCGGAGGTCGCGGGCATTTCCGCAGATGTCGTGGACGTTGCAGCGCTCGCGGATGCCGCAGGCTTCTCCGCGGCGGCGGGGGTGGTCGTCGTCGTCGGCACGGCCGCCATCTGGGTTGCCGTCGCGCTGCTGCTGGCTACCGGTTTGGACGGCGTGGCAGCAGTCGACGCGGAGGTCGTCGCCGGCTTGTCATCGGCGATCGCATTCGAGGACGACAGGAAGCGCGGCGCGCCGGCATCCTGCGACGACGGTTGCGACTTCACCGGCGAACCCGTGCCATCGACGACCGCCGTGGTATCCGTGATATTCGAGGTCGTGGCCGACTGCGACGGTTTGGCCGCCGTCTGCGTGCCATTCACGTCGGTGGCGTCGACGAGTTCTTCGTCCCAGTCGGACCAGCCATCTTTCTTGCCGGTCGTCTTCACCACGACGTCGGTCGATTGCGCCGTCTGGGTCTGGGTCTCCGTCTGGCCCGATTTGTCGGTGGTGATGACGGGCAGTGATTCGCCCTCCTGCGACGTCATGTAGGTGGGCTGGTCGTCGATCGCGGAGTTCTGTGCCAGGTTCGTCAGCGGCACGATCGGCTTGGCGGCCGGGGCGTATTGCTGGCCCTTCAACTCTACGCCGAGCGCTTGCTTCAGCAGCTCCTGCTTCTGCGCGGCGTCGCCGCTGGCGCTCATGGCGGCCATGTTCCGGTTCACCGCATCCTGCGGCAGATCGGCGCGGCTCACCTGCTCGGCCTGCGCCATCTGGCCGGAGACGCCGTAGAGCAGCGCCAGGTTCTGGCGGTTGGTCGCCGTGGCGCTCGCCGACTTGCTGACGTCTTCGAGGATCTTGATGCCGCCGGCGTCATCGCCGGCCAGCGCCATGGAGAGCGCCAGGTTGTTCTTCGCCGACTGGTTGGCCGGATCGAGGGTGAGAACTTGATGATAGCTTTTCTGGGCGGCCACGTGATCGCCC
The DNA here is from genome assembly GCA_041482855.1 of Dongiaceae bacterium. Classification (GTDB taxonomy): domain Bacteria; phylum Pseudomonadota; class Alphaproteobacteria; order Dongiales; family Dongiaceae; genus JBGPEQ01. Next base: position 7,405 of record JBGPEQ010000090.1, read on the forward strand.
ATCATGTCCTGGGCCACGCCGAGGCCATTGAGGCTGCGGGTATCGTTGGGAGCGGCCTTGAGGGCGGTCTGATACTGGGTCACCGCGAACTGCGGCTGGCCCAGCAGGATGCGCGCATGGCCGAGCCCGCGCAGGGCGTCGAGGTTGTTCGGCTGGCTCGCCAGCGCGGCGCTATAGGCCTGGGCGGCATCGGCATTGGAGCCCATGGCCAGGAAGCACTCGCCCATGCCCAGCAGGGGGCGGGCATCGCCCGGGTTGGCCTGGGCGGCCTGCTGATACATCGAGGCCGCACTGCTGAAATTGCCCTGGGCCTTCAACCGGTCCGCCATGGCCAGGGCATCCATGTGGGATGCGTTCGCCTCCGGCGCGGTGGTTGGCCCGCCGTGGGGGGTTCCCATTCCGCCGGCGCAGCCGGCCACCAGCAGGGGCAGGCCGACCGCCAACAGAGTGGCCCAGTGGCGTTTCGAACGAATGAGCATCAAGGCCTCCGCAATGCAGCCAAAATTGGATCGCAATGCGGCGGATCGTAAGCGCGACTTCTTATTACTTGGTTAACGGCGCTTAAGCCTAACCAACTCTTTAGCAGCTATTTTTCGCGTTCGCTGGCAGGAAGCCACCCCTACTGCCCCACCCTCTGGAACACGATCCGAGGATGCGTAGGGGCGAGCGGCGCTCGCCCTTCGAGGGGCGAGATTCGATTTGCTGACATGTGGGCGCGGAGGGAAGGGCGAGCGCCGCTCGCCCCTACGGGATTCGGCACTGTGCCGTATACGCCCGAGCACCTCCCGACGCCCCGCCCTACTTCTTCAGGAGATCGCGGATCTCCGCCAGCAGGACCTCGGACCGCGTGGCTGCCGGGGGTGCGGCGGCCGGCGCCTCCTTCTTCATCTTGTTCATGCCCTTGATGAGCAGGAACATGACGAAGGCGACGATGGCGAAGTTGATGACGAGGTTGATGAACAGGCCGTAGTTGATCGTGGCGGCGCCGGCGTCCTTGGCAGCCTTGAGCGAGGCGAACTGGTCCTGCGGGCCCGAAAGATTGATGAACAGGCTCGAAAAGTCGACACCGCCGGTGACCTTCCCGACGATCGGCATGACGATGTCGTTCACCGCCGAGTTCACGAGGCCGCCGAAGGCCACGCCCATGATGATGCCGACGGCCATGTCGATCAGGTTCCCGCGCATGGCGAATTCTTTGAATTCTTTGAGCATTGTCTCCCTCCTCCGACGATGGACAGCGCGGCCCCCGGCCGCCCTTTCCGATGTAACGGATTTCCGCGCGCGAGTCCCGGCCTGATCGCTTGGAAGGCTGGCGGACGGGTGGGCAGCCGCGGCGACGTAGTCCGGCTCACTCGGCGTCGTCGGTCGATATCCACATCGACCGCTGGGCCTGCAGATCATCGTCGAAATAAAAGCGGCGGAATGGCGGGCCAGCGCGACTTCGGCGGCCTGGAATGCGGTCTTGGCGGCGACCTCGTCGTCTTCGTCTCCGACGGCGGGTGCGCGGTAGGATGGCGGGCGACGCCCGACGATGAGATGAGCACTATGTCTAGGCTATGGCACTATGAATTGCGTCGGATTGCGCTCGACGCGCTGGCCGCATTCGATGCGGAGACAGAGGACGACGTGCCCGACGACTGCGGCGAAGACGATGATTCGAGGGAAGATGATGACGGCGCCGGCGAAAACAAAGTGTGCAATTTTTTCTGAGTGAAGGAGCGCGGCTGGCGTTGCCGATCGCACTCGCCCTTCAGTTTGACGGTCGTCGATGACCGTCCCGCGCAAAGCGCGTATGGAAGTGTTGGAACGGCCCGACTCCCACCTCAGCCCGAATGGCGTTTTCCAGGCGCGGGCGCTAACCCCGCACCGATCCGCTCGGTGCGGGGCTTCTCTATCGTAGGAGATGGTCGCCGGCGCGCGAAGCATGCCCGCTGGCGGCCATGGACTCCTGCGTTCGATGGAACCGCTTCAGTAGGGTGCGTGCTTCGTCGAATTAGGACGACGCGGTGTTCAGAGTGGTCGACACGTGCGTGAAGATCTTCGACAGCGAGGCACCCAGAGCCGTCAGAGCGGCAATGAGGCCGACGGCAACGAGAGCGGCGATGAGGCCGTACTCGATCGCGGTTGCGCCGGACTCGTCTTTGGCGAATGTGGTGAGCACCTTGAGCATGGACTGCATCTTCGTATCTCCTCGTTAAGAAACTGTGATCCTCTGGCAAGGGAGAATGCAGCCGCACTCATGAACAAGGCTTTAGAATCTTGAGTTAATGGGCAAAGTTTTACGGGTTATTGTTGCATCCCGCCAAATCGTCGCCTGCTGCGCGTTGTGGCGCGATCGAGCGGTCGCAGCAGTTGACCTGGGCGCGCATCGCAGGTCGTGGCAGCGAGCTGTGCAGACGGGGCCCCTCGGCGGTTCCGGCGCACGAAAACGCCGAAGCCCCGCACCGATGCGTTCGGTGCGGGGCTTGTCTGTCTTTGTCAGCGTAGGAGAGGGTCGCCGGCGCGCGGGACAAAGATTGTGCGCGCCGACGACCGTAGACTCCTGCGTCCGATGGGACCGCTTCAGTAGGGTGCGTGCTTCGTCGAACTAGGACGACGCGGTGTTCAGAGTGGTCGACACGTGCGTGAAGATCTTCGACAGCGAGGCACCCAGAGCCGTCAGAGCGGCAATGAGGCCGACGGCAACGAGAGCGGCGATGAGGCCGTA
>JBGPEQ010000091.1:0-10106 GCA_041482855.1 Dongiaceae bacterium
CCACATCCTCTTTTTTTTTTTTTTTTTTTACCCCAAAAAAAACCCCCCATCATCGTTGTCTTGCCGCCCCCCCCACGGCCGGCATGCAGTTCCGTCACTCGGTCGAGGCGGGCGCGCGGGCGCGCGGGGCCAGGCGGCGCAGCTGGGATTGCAGCACGCCCGCCAGCACCAGGGCGCCGCCCAGCAGCTGCTGGGGCGTCGGATAGACGGCGAACGCCGCGGCGGTGATGAGGATCGCGACCACCGGCGTCAGGTTGAGGAACAGCGAGGCGACCACGAAGCCGAGCTTGCGCACGGCGTAGTGCCAGAGGAAGAAGCCGAGGATCACCGGGCCGATCGTCATCCAGGAAAACAGTCCGATATCGAGGGCGGCGTGCGGCACGGTCGGGCGCAGCGGCGCCAGCCCGGTCAGGGCGGCCAGGAAGTAGATGGCGACCGAGGCGACGGAGCCGGTGGCGATGGTCATGCCGGTGATGCGCAGTTGCGACCAGCCCGCCAGCCAGCGCTGCGCCATCAGCGAGTACCAGGCCCAGCAGGCGGTCGCGCCGACAATGAGAATTTCGCCGCCGCGCAGGGCGAACGGCCCGTCGGCGCCGGTGGGATCGTAGGTGGCGATCGTGCCGCCGGCGATGGCGAGGCCGATGGCCGGCAGGGTGCTGCGGTCCAGCGGCTCGCGGAAACCGATCCAGGCCACCGCCGCGTTGATGGCCGGCGCCATGGCCGAGAGCACGGCGGCCGTGATCGGATCGGTATGGGCGAATCCCACGATCAGCAGCGGCCCGAACATCCCGACTCCCACCGCGCCCAGCGCCCACACGCGCCAGTTGGCGAGCGCCTGGGCGACGCTGCGGCGCGACTCCACGAGGGCGACGATCAGCAGGAAGACCGGGCCGGCGACCACATAGCGCGACGAGGTCAGCAGGAAAGGATCCCAGCGCGGCACCATGGCATTGACGCAGGGAATCATAGAGCCCCACGCGAGCACGGTGACGAGCAATCCGAGATTGGCGCGCAGCATGGCCACGCGAACCTAACCGTTTCCGGCGGGGCTGGCGATGGCCCGCCATGAATGGCCGTGCATGGCTGTCCCGCGCTTGCTGCAATGTCGCCGGCCTGCTCAACTGGAAGCGCCGGTCGGGAACGACCCCAAGACAACCAAGAGGAGTTGTGGAGCATGGCGCAAGAGCTGAAGTCGCGGTTCGCCGTGGATGACGTCGATCTCGCGGGCGCCTCCTTCAACAATGTCAATCTCGCACAAGCGCGCTTCACCGACATCAACCTCTCCGGCTCCTTCTTCGACAACATCGACTTCACGAACGCGGCCATCGGGAAGAACTGCAACTTCACGGGCATGACGATCGCCGGCATTGCGGTCGAGGAATTGCTGGCGGCCTATCGAAGCCGGCCCAAGTAGCCGGGTGGAGCGGACCTGCGATGACCTACGAAACCCTCGCATTCGAGAACCGGGCCGGCATTGGCATCATCACGCTCAACCGGCCCGAGCGGTTGAACGCCATCAACAAGGCCATGATCGACGAGCTGAATGCGCTGCTCGACGCCATCGAGCGCGACGAGTCCGTGCGCGCCGTCGTGCTGACGGGCGCCGGCCGCGCCTTCTGCGCCGGCTTCGATCTCAAGGAGGGCGCGGCCACGCCGAAGGCGGGCATCGCCGATTGGCGCCCGATCATCCAGCGCGACTTCGACCTCATCATGCGCTTCTGGCACCTGTCGCGCCCGACCATCGCGGCGGTGCACGGCCATTGCATCGCCGCCGGCTGCGAGCTGGCGCTCGCCTGCGACATTACCATCGCCGCCGAAAGCACCCTCTTCGGCGAGCCGGAACTCCGGTTCGGCAGCGGCATCGTCGCCCTGCTCATGCCCTGGTTCGCCGGGCCGAAGAAGACCAAGGAATGGATCCTCTCCGGCAACGACAAGGTGACGGCCGCGGAGGCCATGGCCTGGGGCCTGGTCAATCGCGTCGTGCCGGACGGCCAGCATCTCGAGGCCGCGCTCAAGCTCGCCCGCGACATCGTTGTCAACGACCGCGTGAAGGTGGCGATGGTGAAGCAGGCCATCAACCGCACCTTCGATATCATGGGCATGCGCGACGCACTCGCCGTTGCCATGGAAACCGAAGTCCAGCTCGAAGCCATGGAGACGCCGGAGGGGCGGACGTTCCGGGAGATCACCCGCAAGGACGGCCTCAAGGCCGCGCTCGCCTGGCGCGACGCCCGCTTCGGTAAAGGCTGAACGCGCGGCGAACTGCTGTCCGTTGTAATCGGAACTCTCCGACCTCACGATCGTTCTATTCCCAGCGGACGAATCTCGCGGGCGGGCGAACGCTCGCGTCGCAGTGCATGTGCGCCATAGGAGGTTAAAGAATGTTCGCAGGAATTCTGAGCAACACCCGCCGATATCGCGGCTTTCTCGCCCCTATCGGCCTGCTGGCCCTGACGGCTGCGTGTCCGTCACCCACTACGACCACGATGATGGTTATTATCGTTGTCACAACGTCCGCTGCTACTACCACCACGGCTAGCCTTGCTCGGCGGTCGCACCGCCATATATATCGCAGGGATGCACGCGTTATGGTTAACGCGTTAGTAGCCACTTAACCTCGGTGTCGGATAATGGCTCAGTCGGTCGAATCGCCGCCATCGGCAGGATCTCGACGACTACAGCTGGAACCGAGTAATGGCCTGGATCAACCTCGCGCCGGCGCTCGCACGCCGCTTCGCCGCCATCAAACCGACCGCCGCCGTGGCCGCCGGTAAGACGGCCGCCAATCGGGCGCTGCGCGTGCTCGTCATCGACGATGACGGAGTCACCCGCCTCGTTCTTGGCGCCGCCTTGCGCGACGCCGGCTATGAAGTCGAGGAGGTCGCCGACGGCGCCGAAGGCGTGGCCGCCTTCCGCTCCCACCCGGCCGACCTCGTGATCTCCGACCTCGTGATGCCGCAGCATGGCGGTCTCGAAACGGTGCGCGAGATCCGCCAATCCGACCCAAGGGTTCGTATCCTGGTCGTCTCCGGCGTCATCGGCAGCAGCGCCGAACATCTGCGCACGGCCGTCCGGTTCGGCGCTGACCGGGTGCTGCCGAAGCCGGTCAATCTCCCGGAACTGCTGGCCATGGTGGCCGGGCTCCTGAACCGTCCCGAATAGTTGCCTGCGTGCGCCGGCAAGCCAGCGGTTTTCAGCGCTCGGCCGCCGCGATCCGCTCCTGGCGCCGTATGGCCCATCGCGGTATGCGTAGGCGCGCCCAATCTAGGATCGTGCGGCCGCCAGCTTCTTGCGGCGCGGCTCCTGTATATGGGTGCGCCGGCGCGTGCTTTCGCGCTCGTTGATGCGGAAGCCCAGGTCGATGCGGGTCTCGGCTGGCCGCTCCTTCGGCGCGCGGACGATCTGGAGAATCGTCGCGGCCGCCTGCTTGCCCATCTCGAGGCGCGGGGTCGCCACCGACGACAAAGCCGGATAGGCGCTGGCCGCGAAGTCGAGATCGTTGAAGCCGAGAATCGACATGTCCCGGGGCACGCGGATGTTGCGGCGCTGGCAGGCGAACAGCACGCCGAGCGCCAGGTCGTCGTTGCAGCAGAACACGGCGTCGATGTCCGGCGCGGTCGCCAACAGGTGCTGGAACAGCTCGCCGCCGATCTTCACGGTCGAATGGCGCGCCGAGCTGGCGACCAGATCGGCGGTGTCCGCGCCGGCCTCCGCCATCGCTCGGCGATAGCCCGCCAGGCGGCGCTGCGCGCGGGTATCCGGTCGCGCTTCCACCACGCCGATCCGGCGGTGGCCGAGGCCGAGCAGATATTTCGCCGCCGCGTAGCCGGCATCGATGTGGGATATGCCGATGTTGATGTCGATCGGATCCGCCGTCAGCTCCATGGTCTGCACGACGGGTATGCCGGATTGTTCCAGCAGGCGCCGCGCATGATCGGTCTGATCGATGCCGGCGACGATCATCGCCTCGGGGTGGCGGCCGAGCAGCGTGGCGATCGCCTTCTCCTCCTCGATCGGTGAGTAGCGCGCGTTCAGGACGAGCACCTGGAATCCGCGCGGCGTGAGGACGTCGTGGATGCCCCGCAGGTAGTCGCCGAAGACGCCGTTGGTCAGCGAGGGCACGACGACGCCGATCGTGTCGGTCTGCGCCGAGGCCAGCGCGCTCGCCATCTGATTGGGGATATAGGCCAGCTCGCCGACAGCGCTTTCAACGCGCAGACGAAGGGCGTCGGATACCAGGCCCGGCCGCCGCAGCACGCGCGACACCGTTACCGCGCTCACGCCGGCGCGGCTGGCGACGTCGGCAAGCGTGGCGCGGCGAGGTCTCATTGCCGTCATCCGAGAACCGCTCTCGTCCTTCCCTCCGTTCCTGCTGCCACCGGACCCCGTTACTGTCAACCGCAGCTATCCCGGTGCCGGCCCCAACCGGCCTTCCGGTCGCGCCACCGACAGCACAATCAACTTCCCTTGTAGCAGGAATGGCTCTTGGCGGGAGTCCGATGGGTCGTGCGTGCGGCGGCGACGAAGGACAAGTCGTCATTCCCACGCCTTCCCGGCCTGCAGGGTCGGCTTCGGGGCGACGGAGGTCATGGGCCAATCCGAGAGGCCATTACTTAGGCCCTAATATTTTCGTGCTATCGCTGGAAGCCGGCCGCCTCCCGTTTGCGTATCTCGTGGCGAACACTGGTTACTTCAAGCGTCGTAGGCATTTATCTTCATCCATGGAAACCAGTGAGGCTGCTCACAGTCTGCGGCCTCGCCAATGCGTAGATTGCGCGCCGTGAGCGAGAGGGGCCGGCCGATGGTCTGATGACATCGGCGGCCGTGGCCTACAAGCCGACAACTCGCGTGGATCCGTGGGGTCTGATGGCTCGCGATTTTTTCCGCAGCCGATCCGCAGGAGATGCGAGCCATCGTCTCCGACCGCTTGCGCAACCCAACCCAACTCAACGACAGGAGATAGAGCCATGAAGACCGCGTTGGAGAACAAGCCGCTGCCGATTCCCTGCTGCCCCGATCTGGTCACGGACAAGGCCTGCGACATTCTCGATTTCCACTATCGCACCACGCACCGCGCCGTGGTCGACAACCGCGTCGTGCTGGTCGAGGTGCTGATCCACGCCCGGATCGAGCGCTGCCCGGGCCCGCTGGCCCTCGGCGACCTCGCCTACTCCACCACCCTGCTGCCGGGCGAGAAGGTGAAGCTCTTCACCAGCGACCGGCGCACCCAGTTCAGCTTCGACAGTGCCACCAGCCTCAGCTACCGCAACGCCCAGACCTCGGAGGAAAGCTACTTCATGTCGAGCATGAGCGATTTCATGTCCGACATCAGCGTGCGCGACCACGCCCACTCCAGCAACCAGTCGAGCGGATCGGCGACCGGCCATGCCGAGACCAACGGCGCGATCTCCGCCTTCTTCTCCGGTCCGTCGGTGGACGTCAGCGGCTCCTACAACGCCGAGTCGACCTCCGACTTCCTGCGCGAGCTGAACCAGCACGCCCAGTCCTCCAATCGCCGCTCCGAGCAGGGCACGCGCACGGCCAGTTCGGTCTCCGTCGGCGAGGTGCAGACGCGCTCGCATGCCGAGGGCCAGACCGAGGACCACTTCGAATCGGCGTCCCGGGAATTCGCCAACCCCAATAAGTGCCACGCCGTCACCTTCTTCTTCTACCGGATCAACAAGACGCAGACGATCAAGTTCACGATCGAGGCGATCGAGCGTCGCGTGATCGATCCGGCGGCGGATACCAAGGTGGCTGTCAACCCATTCATCTCGCGCGGCGACCTCGCGGTGGTGCCGACGGCGATCCTGGCGACCGCCAAGGACCGGCTGGAGGTCGAGGCCCGCGGCCGCGCCAGCGTGGCGGCCGAGCAGGACGACCCGGCGAGCACCGGCGGCGGCCTGCGCGCGGTCGCCCTCGCAACCCGGCTCGCCGCCGCTGCACCCGCGGTCGAGCCGCTGTCGCCCGCCACCCGGGCGGCGGCCCTGAAGCAGGTGACGACGGCGCTCGCAAAGGAGGGTCTGATCGACGCTGCGACGGGCAAGATCACGGGCGAGACCAAAAAGAGTTTCTCGTTCGAGGTCACCAGCTCGCTGCCGACGCCGGGCCTGCTGGTGCGCGGCTGCCTCGACGATTGCGACGTCTGCGAGCCCACGCTCGAGCGCGAGATCGAGCTCGACCTCGAGCGCAAGGCGCTCGAAAACAAGCTGCTGCAGAAGCAGATCGACCTGCTGGAGAAGTCGCAGGAATATCGCTGCTGCCCGGAGGGCGAGGAGGAGGACGGCGACGCGGATTGAGCGTCGCCCCCTAGGCTGACCTGATCGCGCCGGCGGGGCCGACTGCTTCGCCGGCGTTCTTTCGTTGCGGAACAGTCACGCCGGCGCGGCCGCCAGGCGCTTCTTGAGCAGGTACAGACGATGGCCGGGCGGATGGTCCTCCAGCACGCCAAACACCTCGTAGCCGAGCTTTTCGTAGAGCGGCCGCGCCTGGAAACTGAAGCTGCCGAGGAACGCCCCCTGGCAGCCGCGCTCGGTCGCATAGCGCTCGGCGGCCTGCAGCAGCCGGGTGGCGTTACCGGCGCCGCGCACCGGCTCCGCCACCCATAGGTGCGTGACATACATCCAGCCGCCCCAGATCTCGCCGAGCAGCCCGCCCAGCACCTCCTCGCGCGCATTCCGGAGATAGAAGCCGACGGGGTAGTAGGCGGCATGGCCGGTGGCCGCGATGTTGTGATAGTCGACGCCGTTGACGACGATGTCCTTCTGCGTCTGGTCCGCATAGGGCTCAAAGGCGATCTGCAGTTCTTCCATCGGTTGTCCCCGTCGCGTGCAAAGCCGATCGATGCGCGAACCGCTCGCGCGCATTGACGCCCGGCCCGGCCCTTGATTCAAGGGCGGCAACGCGGGAAAGATGGGCCCATGCTGCGCACCGACGATCCCCCGGCCGGCGAACCGACGGCCGCGGTCGGCCACAATGGCGGGCCACCGCTCGACGACGAGCCGCGCACCCGCGGTTTCGTCCACTATTGCTGGAAGCGGGCGCACCGGGCGGCTTGGCGCAATCCCGGCTACGAAATCATGATGCGCCGCTTGAGGCGCGCCGAAGAACTCGGCCTGAGCTATCGCGAATACACGGCGATCATCCTCGACCGCGGGATCTATCTCTGAGGTTCACCGCTGCTCCGCGAGCTGGGCGCCGTCGATCAGGTAGGAGGCGCCGGAGATGAAGGAGGCCTCGTCGGAGGCGAGGAAGCAGAACAGGTTGGCGACCTCCTCGATGCGGCCGATGCGGCCCATCGGCACATGCGCCGCCATCTCCTCGAAGAAGGCGGGCGAGCCGCCACCATCGACCACCAGCCCGGTCGGCCCGACATAGCCGGGCGACACGCAGGCGGCGCGGATGCCGTGCTCGGCCAGCTCGATCGCCATGGTCTGCGTGAGCAGCACCACGCCGGCCTTGGCGGCGTTGTAGGCGGCGACCTTGCGCTCGGCGACATGGCCGTTGGCCGACGCCGTCGAGAGGATCACGCCGCCGCCGCCCTGCGCCACCATCCGGCGCGCCGCGCGCTGGCTCAGCAGGAACACCGCGGTCAGCATGACGGCGATGCTGTCGTCCCACGCCTTCCGGGTGTGCTCGAGGAAGGGCTGCGGCCGCACGATGCCGGCATTGTTGACGCAGATGTCGAGCCGGCCGAAACGCTCGACCGCCTTGTCGACGAGACGCTGGCACACCGCCTCGTCCGTGACGTCGCCGGCCACCGCCACGGCCTCGCCGAACGCTGACAGCTCGCGCGCCGACGACTCGATGCGATCGGGCACGAGATCGGCGATGACCACGCGCGCGCCTTCCTGCAGGAACTTCTTCGCGATGCCCTGCCCGATGCCCCGGCCCGCGCCGGTGACGATTGCGGTCTTGCCTTGCAGCCGGCCCATGTTTTCCCCTCCCCGCGATGGCGCGGCCCCCCTTTGCGCGATAGCGCGGCCAGCGTCGCATCGCCGGCGGCGGAGTCAAGCGGCCGCCGCGATTGTGCTCCCCTCCGCGATCCCAGTAGGATCGCCCGGCTGCCGGCCAAGAAGCATTCCGGCTTGGGAAGGCCTCGCGCATGACGACACGCATCGGCCTCGTCGGCGACTACAACGCCGATGTCCCCGCGCACCAGGCGATTCCGCGCGCGCTGGCGCTGGTGGAAATCGCCCTCGGCGCGCCCCTCGAACTTCGCTGGCTGCCGACGGACACGATCGAGAGCGACGCCGTGCTGGCGCCGTTCGACGCCCTCTGGTGCGTGCCGGCCAGCCCGTACCGCAGCATGGAGGGAGCGCTGCGCGCGATCCGCTTCGCGCGCGAGCGCCCGCGCCCGTTCCTCGGCACTTGCGGCGGCTTCCAGCATGCGGTCGTGGAGTATGCGCGCAATGTCCTGGGCTGGGCAGACGCCGAGCATGCGGAAACGGCGCCCGACGCCGCCCGCCCGGTGATCGCGGCGCTTGCCTGCTCGCTCGTGGAAGTCACGAACAAGGTGCAACTGAGCCCGGGCTCGCGCATCGCCGCCGCCTACGGCGCGACGGAGGCGACCGAAGGCTACCACTGCCGCTACGGGCTAAATGAAGCGTTCCGGGAAACACTGATCTCCGGCGCGCTACGCGTCACTGCCGAGGATGAAGCCGGCGACATCCGCGCGCTGGAGCTGCAGGGCCACCCCTTCTTCGTCGCCACCCTCTTCCAGCCGGAGCGCGCCGCGCTCACGGGCCGGCTTCCGCCGCTGGTGGCGGCCTTTGCGCGGGCGGCGGTGTCTCACGCTGTTGCGCATGTGACTGAGTCTGCGGCGATCACCGCTTAACCATGCGCACTCGATTGACGGAGTCGGACCGCTGTCGACCCGCCGGATGAGTTGCATCGATGTCAAATCTGACATATACTGCAATAGATGATCGCATCGTCCGATAAACCGCTCGTCTGGCTCCATGGTGCGATCAAGACTCCGCCATTTTCGCAGAGCGGTCGGTTGGAGGCGGGTTACCTGCTACGACGGCTGCAACAGGGAGAGAAGCTCGCCTTGCCGCATGACCGGCCGATGCCGTTGATCGGGAGGCGATGTCACGAACTCAGAATCGAAGACCAGAAGCACAGTTGGCGGATTGTCTATCGGATCGATCCCGATGCAATCGTGATTGTCGAGGTTTTCAGCAAGAAGACGTCGAAGACCCCGCGGGAAGTCATCGTGACGAGCCAGAGGCGATTGCAGACATACGACGATCTCATTCATCAACGGAGGCGCCCATGAAAGCGTCAAAGAGAAAACGGTTGGAGTCGGCGGGCTGGAAGGTGGGCAGCGTTGCGGATTTCCTCGCCCTGACCGACGACGAGGCTGCCGTCGTCGAGTTGAAGCTCGATCTGGCCAAGGCGGTCAGGGCCGAGCGCGCCCGCCGGAAGCTGTCACAGCGAGACCTCGGGCGGGCCCTGGGCTCCAGCCAGTCGCGCATCGCGAAGATGGAGGCGGGCGATCCATCTGTGAGTATCGACCTTCTGGTCCGCACGCTCTTGCGGATGGGAGCGAGCCGGAGCGATTTGATCCGACACCTCGGCGCACGAGCGACACGGCGGGCGGCGTGAGCGCGGGCAGCTCTTTGGTTCCCACAAGTCTTGCGGAGATCCCGAATCTTTCATATATGCCGCGAAGGGAGGGCAAGCATCTTTAGCAATGCGGGACCTGTTCGACAGTATAAAGTCTGAAGGAGCGACGGGCATTCGTAGACTCGTCAGCGAGCGAGCCCAAGAGACGGTCGAACTTGATTTCAAGCGGAAGGAAAATCGAGAGAACGGAATACCGTCAAGTAACGACAAGAAAGAATTGGGCCGGGCACTGTCCGGCTTCAGCAACTCGAACGGGGGCTTGATCATTTGGGGAGTCGATGCACGCAAAGGTCCAGATGGCCTGGATTGTGCTCAGAACCAGGTGCCAATATTGGACGTCGAGAGGTTTCGGAACGAAGTGATTCGGTTATCGGGACAATTGCTCTCCCCGAAGAATCCAGACGTTCTTGTAGAGTCCGTAGATGGTGGCGATGGCGACCCCGTTGGCTCGGGTTATTTGCTTGTTTTCGTGGGTC
>JBGPEQ010000092.1:0-10021 GCA_041482855.1 Dongiaceae bacterium
AGCGGTGTCCTTGTCCGATGATCGATCCTTTCGGCCGCCATATTAGCTACTTGCGCGTTTCAGTCACCGACCGGTGCGACTTCCGCTGCGTCTATTGCATGGCGGAGGACATGACGTTCCTGCCGAAGGCCGAGATCCTGACGCTCGAGGAGCTGGACCGGCTGTGCAGCGCCTTCATCCGCCAGGGCGTGAAAAAGCTGCGGCTCACCGGCGGCGAGCCGCTGGTGCGCAAGAACATCATGTTCCTGTTCCGAGCGCTCTCGCGCCATCTCGAGAGCGGCGCGCTCCAGGAGCTGACGCTCACGACCAATGGCAGCCAACTGGCGAAGTACGCGCGGGAGCTGCGCGAGTGCGGCGTCAGGCGTGTCAACGTTTCCGTCGATACGCTCGATCCGCAGAAGTTCGCGGCCATCACGCGCTGGGGCAAACTCGACAAGGTGCAGGAAGGCTTGGCGGCCGCCAAGGATGCCGGCCTCGGCATCAAGATCAACGCGGTGGCGCTGAAGGGCGTCAACGAAGACGAGATCGACGATCTCATCGCCTGGTGCGGGCGCGAGGGTTTCGACCTGACGCTCATCGAGGTGATGCCGATGGGCGATATCGGTGGCGAGATGCGGCTCGACCAGTATCTGCCGCTGTCGCTGGTGCGGGCACGGCTGGCGCAGAAATGGACGCTCGACGAGATCGACTATCGCACGGGCGGGCCGGCCCGCTATGTGCGCGTGCGCGAGACCGGCGGACGGCTCGGCTTCATCACGCCGCTGACGCACAATTTCTGCGAGAGCTGCAACCGCGTGCGGCTCACCTGCACGGGCACGCTCTATATGTGCCTCGGCCAGGATGACGCCGCCGACCTGCGGGCGCCGCTGCGGGCGAGCGAGAGCGACGAGCTGCTTGAGGCGGCCATGCGCGAGGCGATCAGCCGCAAGCCCAAGGGCCACGACTTCATCATCGACCGCCGGCACACCCAGCCCGCGGTCGCCCGCCACATGAGCGTGACCGGCGGCTGACCGCCGGTCCGCCCCATGGCCAGGCTTACCCTGCGAGTGGATTTCGGCGATGAGCGCGCGGTCGGGCCCGGCAAGATCAAGCTGCTCGAACTGATCGACGAGCATGGCTCCATCGCCGCGGCCGGGCGCGCCATGGACATGTCGTACCGCCGCGCCTGGCTGCTGATCGACAACATGAACCGGTGTTTCCGCAAGCCCCTCGTGCAGAAGCAAATGGGCGGCAACGGCGGCGGCGGCGCCGCGCTCACTGCGTTCGGCCGCCAAGTCGTGAAGCACTATCGCGACATGGAGCAAGAGGCCGGAGCCGCCGTAGCCGGCCATCTCCGCGCGCTGGACAATGCGCTGTCGGGGCGGCGGCGGTAGGACGGAAGTCTTGGTACGAGGCGCGGAGACTCTTGCAGGGGCGGCCTGCGGCCGCCCGTCTATCCGCCGCACGATGCTTTCCGACGCCGACCCGGCGTGTCCGCCGCGCGGGCCTTCGCCCGCCGAAGGGCTTCGGCCCGCAGGCGGGCGGCCGCAGGCCGCCCCTACAAGAATCTCCGCGTGTCCTCCGCGTGCCAGATTAGGACTCTCCGGCGCTTCGGAAATCGCTTGCAGACGGCGCTGTATTCGGTGAAATATAGCGCGAGTTCACCTCAATCGCGGGATGCTCGACATGACTCAGACTTCAAGGCGTGTGCTGCTCGCTCTGCTGACCTGCCTCGTGCTGGCGATGGCGGGGCCGGCGCAGGCCAAGGACCTGCTCGTGTTCGCCGCCGCCAGCCTGAAGAACGCGGCCGAGGATATCGGCAAGGCCTATGAGGCGAGCGGCGGCGGCAAGGTCAATTACTCGTTTGCCGCCAGTTCCGATCTCGCCAAGCAGATCGAGAATGGGGCGCCGGCCGGCATCTACATCTCCGCCGATACGAAATGGATGGACTATCTCACCGAGCGCAAGCTCATCGCCGCCGACAGCCGGCGCGACCTGCTGGGCAACCGGCTCGTCCTGATCGCGCCGGCCGACAGCACGCTCGCCATCAAGCTGGCGGCGGGCGCGCCGCTGGCCCAAGCGCTCGGCGACGGCAAGCTGGCGATGGCCGATCCCGACAGTGTGCCGGCCGGCCGCTACGGCAAGGCGGCGCTGGAGTCGTTGCAACTGTGGTCGAGCGTGGAGCCCGCGGTGGTGCGCGCGAAGGACGTGCGGGCGACGCTGACGTTCGTGGAACGCGGCGAGGCGGCCGCCGGCATCGTCTACGCAACCGACGCCATGGTCAGCAAGAAGGTCCGCATCGTCGACGAGTTCCCGGCATCGAGCCATCCGAAGATCGTCTATCCGATCGCCCTGATCGCCGGACAGGATGACGCAGCCGCCCACGCCTTCTATGATTACCTCGTCGGGCCCAAGGCGCGCGGCGTCTTCCTCGACTACGGCTTCTCGATCATCGGCGCGGGTGCTGCAACCAACTGACCTCGAGCTTGAAGCGATCCGGCTGAGCCTGCGGGTAGCGTTCTGGAGCGTCGCCTGCAGTCTGCCGGTCGCCGTTGCCGTTGCCTGGGTACTGGCGCGCACGCGCTTTCCCGGCAAGATACTGCTGGACGGGCTGGTGCATCTGCCGCTCGTCGTGCCGCCGGTGGTGGTCGGCTTCATCCTGCTGGTGCTGTTCGGGCGCCGCGGGCCGATCGGCGGCTGGCTCTACGATACCTTCGGTATCACCATCATTTTCACCTGGAAGGGTGCGGCCCTGGCAGCCGCAGTGATGGCCTTTCCACTGATGGTACGGGCCATCCGGCTGTCGCTGGAGGCCGTCGACCGCCGGCTGGAAGCGGCGGCGCGCACTCTCGGCGCCCGCCGGTTCGACGTCTTCATGACGGTCACGCTGCCGCTGATGACGCCGGGCATCCTGGCCGGCGTGGTGCTGGCCTTCGCCCGCAGCCTCGGCGAGTTCGGCGCCACCATCACCTTCGTGTCCAACATACCCGGCGAGACGCGCACTATACCCGTCGCCATCTACACGCTGACGCAGACGCCCGACGGCGATGTGGGCGCGCTGCGCCTCTCGATCATCGCCGTCATCCTCGCGCTGATCGCGCTCGTGGCCTCGGAGCTTCTCGCGCGCCGGGTCAATGCGCGGATTGCGGGATAGCCGATGCTGGAGGTCGATGCCGAACAGCAGCTTGGGGCGTTCAGGCTCGACATTCACATGCGCGCGCCGAGTCGCGGCGTCACCGCGCTGTTCGGCCGCTCCGGCGCAGGCAAGACCTCGCTCGTCAACATGCTGGCGGGCCTGACGCGCCCGACGCGCGGGCGCATCGTCATCGACGATACGGTGCTGTTCGACAGTTCCGGCGGGACCAGCATTCCGCCGGAGCGACGCCGCCTCGGCTATGTATTCCAGGAGGACCGGCTGTTTCCCCATCTGAGCGTGCGCAGCAACCTGCTCTATGGGCACCGTCGCGCGCCCGCGCGGGACCGGACGACGACGGTCGCGGAGGTCGTCGATCTGCTCGGCATCGGCCATCTGCTCGACCGGCGGCCGGCCCGCCTGTCGGGCGGCGAGAAGCAGCGCGTCGCCATCGGCCGCGCCTTGCTCGCCCATCCGCGCCTGCTGTTGATGGATGAGCCGCTGGCCTCCCTCGATGCCGCCCGCAAGGAAGAGATTCTGCCGTTCATCGAGCGGCTGCGCGACCGCCTCCGGCTGCCGATCGTCTATGTGACCCACGACCTCGGCGAGATCATCCGGCTCGCCGATACGGTCGTGCTGATGTCCGAAGGAAGCGTGGCGGCGCTCGGCACCGTCGACGACTTCCTCGGACGTGCGGACTTGCGCAACCTCACGGGACGCCACGAGGCCGGTGCGCTGTTGCGCGCGTCCGTCGAGAGCCATGACGAGCGCTTCGGCCTGACCCATCTCGCCTTCGACGGCGGACGGCTGCGCACATCGCGGCTCGATCTGCCGATCGGTACGAACGTGCGCGTGAACATCCGCGCCCGCGACGTGTCGATTGCGCTGAACGCGCCCGCGGATATCAGCATCCTCAACGTCCTGCCCGCGCGCATCACCGAGGTCTTCGCCGGCGACGGCACCCACACCGATCTGAAGCTGGCGCTCGGCAGCACCGGGCATGCGGCGATCTGGGCGCGCCTGACGGCGCGTTCCGTGCATGATCTCCGGCTCGAGGTCGGCCGCAACGTCTTCGCCCTGATCAAGGCGGTGGCCATCGATCGCCAAAGCCTCGGCGGCCCTCAGCCGGATGGCTAGAGCCTTAGCGCCGCATTTGCGCACGCGCTGAAGCTTGCGTAGCCTCCCAGGCGATGCCCGAGACCAAGAACGCTCGCGAGCCGCCGACGCCGCTCGGTCCGCCGCCGCACCCCTGGCGGGCGATGCTGACCGAAGAACTGCACGCGCGCCCCTATGCCGTCGTCGCCGCGCCGGCACGGCTGTTCCACTTGGCGCTGCTCACCGGCGAGGCCACGGCCGACGTGGAACGCCGACGCCTCGGCGCGCTCTGCGATGAGCTGCGCGTCGCGCCGCCAGCGCATACGGCGTCCCATTTCGCCGCCCGCTTTACGGGTTTCGAACTGACCTGGGAGCGACATACCGAGTTCTCCACTTACAGCTTCGTGCTGCCGGCGAGCGATAAGCCGCCGTTCGTCACGCCGCTTCGTACCGATCTACCCTCGACATGGATCGATGGCCTGGCCGGCCAGACCATCGCGGCCGTTCACGTTGAGATCCTGGATCAAGCGGCTGCGCTTCCCGATGCTGCCGTGCTGGAGCGCGTCTTCGCCGGGGCGAACATCGTCGGCGGGATGGCGGCCGGCGGGCGCGCCCGGCTGTGGACCGATTTCAATCTCGATGCCGATGGAACGGTCCGGCTGCTCATGCAGGACGCGGGCATGTCGGCACGCCAGACCGGGCGGATGGTGCAGCGGCTGCTGGAAATCCATACCTACTGCATGATGGCGCTGCTGGCCGTGCCGCTGGCGCGCGAGGTCGGGCCAGCGGTATCGCGCATGGAGCGGGAGCTTTCGGACATCGCGCAGACCTTGAAGGCGGTCGCCGATCCCGACGACGAGCAGGCGCAGCTCAAGCGCCTGTCGGCGCTCGCGGCCGAGGTCGAGAGCCTGGCGGCGCGCACGCCCTATCGCTTCGGCGCCGCGCGCGCCTATCACACGCTGGTGGCGCGGCGGATCGAGGAATTGCGCGAACAGCGCATCGAGGGGCAGCAGACCATCGGCGAGTTCATGGAGCGCCGCCTGGCGCCCGCCATGCGCACCTGCGAAACCATGGAGCGGCGGCTGGACAGCCTATCCGAGCGCGTGGCCCGCGCCAGCGAGATGTTGCGCACGCGAGTCGACGTGACCTTGGCGGCGCAGAATCGCGACCTGCTGACATCGATGGATCGCCGCGCCCGGCTGCAGCTGCGCCTGCAGCGCACGGTCGAAGGCCTGTCGGTCGCGGCCATCACCTACTACGCCGTTGGGCTGGTCTCGTATCTGACCCAAGGCCTGGACGCTGCCGGCCTGCACCTGCCGAAGGAGATCGTGGTTGCAGGCGCGGTGCCCGTGCTCGCGGCCATCGCCTGGCTCGGATTGCGGCGGCTGCACAAGAAGTTCGACGACCGCTAGCGCGAGCGCCAAAGCGCTGGCGCCTACCTGATCGCACGCTATACTCCGCCGCTTTGTCGAGTCCCTCATCGCACCATCCATGAGAAAACGTTCCGGGAAGGCCAAGAGCTTCGCGTTCGTTGCGGCCGCCACCGATGAGGCGCAGGCGGCGCTGCGCCGCTTGCAGAAGGCCTATGGCAAACACGATCCGGAGCAGGCCGACATCGTCGTGGCGCTCGGCGGCGACGGCTTCATGCTGGAGACGCTGCACCGCTTCATGGAGCGGGCCGTGCCGATCTTCGGCATGAATTGCGGCACTGTCGGGTTCCTGATGAATCGCTACGGTGAGCGCGACCTCGGGGAGCGGCTCATGAACGCCCACAAGGAAAACCTTCATCCGCTGCTCATGGTCGCCAAGACCGTCAAGGGCAAGACCGTGCGGGCGCACGCCATCAACGAGGTGTCGCTGCTGCGGCAGACGCGGCAGGCCGCCAAGATCGGCATCCGGGTCGATGGAATCGTGCGCCTGGTCGAATTGATTTGCGATGGTGTGCTCGTGGCGACGGCGGCGGGCAGCACGGCCTACAACCTGTCGGCGCGCGGGCCGATCCTGCCGCTCGGCAGCGGCGTGCTGGCGCTGACGCCGATCAGCGCCTTTCGCCCGCGCCACTGGCATGGCGCCATCCTGCCGCATTCGGCCAAGGTGACGTTCGACATCCACGAGTTCGAGAAGCGGCCGGCGAGCGCGGTGGCCGATTTCACGGAAGTTCGCGACGTCGTGGAAGTGCAGGTCCGCGAGGACCGCCGGATCACGCTGAACCTGCTGTTCGATCCGGAGCACAATCTGGAAGAGCGGATTCTGGCCGAGCAGTTTGCAGCGTGATGGGCGCCCCCGCTCGGCGAGAAGACCCCCCGCTAGAGCAAGTTCGATTGCAGGATTCCCCAGGGGTCGCCATAGAGGCGAACCAGAATGTCGACGACGATGATTTCGGCGAGCGTCAGCCCGGCATATATGGCACAGGCAACGCCGAACGAACGCTCGCGACTGATCAAACTCGCCCACACCGCGATGAAAAGGCCCACGGCCACGGCGATCAGCCACAGGTATACTTCGTCGACCACTTGGCCCGATGCGAGCGCCACCCGCAGGTGCGGAAATGCGGTCGTAACGATCGCAAGAAGGATCAGGGGCCAATGCGAACTGCCGGAAACCAATGCACGGGCGAGCGCCGCGCACAGCAAGAGCCCGTAGGGCAGCGCCGAGAAAATCACGATCCGGCGGACTAGCATTCCTGGCGTGCCCTTCGAGTCTGCGCGGCTAATCGTTCACTGGACGATCCGGTCACGAACAAAGCCGACAATGACGCCGATCAAGCGGTCGATGTCCTGCCTCAGGCCAGGGAAGGCACTGCTCTTCTCGATGCGCGCCTCGTCCATGTAGAGGCCGCGGTTGATCTCGATCTGCAGGCTGTGGCGGCCGGCGGCCGGATCCCCGTGACGCGTGACGATCTCCGCACCCTTGAAGGGGTGGTTGAGGCCGACGTCATAGCCGAGACCGCGCAGCGTCGTTGCCACCAGCTCGGTGAACTCGGGCGCGCAGGTGGTGCCGTCGCGGTCGCCGAGCACGAAGTCGTCGCGCAGGCGACCCTTCGCGGTCGATTTCATGGAATGGCAGTTGAGGTGCCAGACGGTACCGAAGCGGCCATGCGCCTCGGCGATCATCGCGTTCAATTCGTCATGATAGGGGCGATGGTAGCGGGCGATGCGCGACTGCACCTCGGACACGCTGAGCCTTCGGTCGTAGACAGCGACGGTGGCGCGGACCAGGCGGCGCACGACGCCGAGGCCGCGGGCGCTGCGATGGCTGGACAGGATCTCATGGGGCCAGGGCTCGTTGAGCAGCAGCGTGTCGATCTCATGCTCGTGGCGGTTGGGATCGACATAGCTGCGCGGGAACAAGGCTGCCAGCAGCGCCGCGCCATGAGCCGGCGCCGACGCGAACAACTCGTCGACGAAGGCATCCTCGGCGCGCCGCATCACCTCGACCGGCGCTGCAAAATCGAAGTCCGACGGGTAGACGCTGCCGCTGTGCGGGGAGTCGAAGACGACCGGCACCGCATCCGCACCGTCGGGCGCCGGATCCTGCCGAATCAGAATGTCTGGAACAACGCGCCGCACCGTCCTTTGCACCTCTTCAAGCACGCCTTAACCCTTTGCAGCCACGCGACCGCTCCGCCATATTAGCCGCCTCCCGGCCCGCCGGGACAAGTGTTCAAACCAGCCGGGAACTCCCCTCGTGATGCCCTCGCCCGCCAGCCTGGAGATGATCGGCAAGCTGATCGCCTTCGACACCACCAGCCGCAACTCCAATCTGCGGCTGATCGGCTTCGTGCGCGATCATCTGGCCAGGCTCGGCGTCGAGTCGCACCTGATCCACAATACCGACGGCACCAAGGCCAACCTCTACGCGACCCTGGGGCCGCAAGACAAGCCGGGCATCGCGCTCTCCGGCCATACCGACGTGGTGCCGGTGGACGGCCAGGAATGGGCGAGCGATCCCTGGCAGACCATCAGCAGGGACGGCCGCCTGTTCGGCCGCGGCGCCTGCGACATGAAGGGCTTCCTCGGCATCGTCCTGGCCTTCGTGCCGGAGCTGCTGCGGCGCGAGTTGCATACGCCGATCCATCTGGCGTTCTCCTATGACGAGGAGATCGGCTGCGTGGGCGTGCGGCGGCTGCTCGACATCCTCAAGGAGATGCCGATCCGGCCCAAGGCCTGCATCATCGGCGAGCCCACGAGCATGAAGGTGACGGTCGGCCACAAGGGCAAGAAGAGCGTGCGCTGCCATGTGCGCGGCTTCGAGGCGCATTCCTCGCTGGCGCCGCGCGCCGTCAACGCCGTGGAGATGGCGGCCGAAGTGATCGTTTATCTGCGCGGCATGGGCAGGCGCTTCGCGAACGATGGGCCGTTCGATAACGACTATGACGTGCCGCATACGACCGTGCATACGGGCGTTGTGCATGGCGGGACGGCGCTCAACATCGTGCCGAAGGATTGCCATTTCGATTTCGAGTTCCGCTTCCTGCCGGACCAGGACGTGGCGGCCATGTTCGAGGAGGTGCGGCGTTTCGCCGAGGAGACGCTGCAGCCGGCGATGCGCAAGATCGCTGGGGATACCGGCTTCACCTGGCAGGAGCTGTCGGCCTTTCCCGGCCTGGCCACGGCGGTCGACAGCGAGATCGTGGAACTGGCGAAGGCGCTCACCGGCGGCAATTCCACCATCAAGGTGGCCTTCGGCACCGAGGCCGGGCTGTTCCACGAGACCGGCATTCCCGCGATCATCTGCGGTCCCGGCAGCATCGACCAGGCGCACAAGCCGAACGAGTGGGTGACGCTGGAGCAGCTGGCGCTGTGCGAGACCTTCATGCGCCGCCTGATGGATCGCGTCTGCATCAAGGCCGCTTGATGCCCAGCACCGTCGTCTTCGATCTCGGCAACGTTCTCGTACGCTGGAACCCGCGGCTGCTCTACGAGCAGCTGATCACGGATGCCGACGAGCTTGAGCAGTTCTTCGACACCGTCATCACCCACGACTGGATCCGGGCGCAGGATGCCGGCCGGCCGTTCGACGACGGCATCGCCGTTCTGACGGCGCAGTTCCCGCACTACCACTCGGAGATCCGGGCCTTCTGGGAACGCTGGGAAGAGATGGTGCCGGGGCCGATCGATGGCACCGTCGAGATCCTCGCCGAGCTGAAGGAGCGGGAGACGCCGCTCTACGCCCTCACCAACTGGTCGCACGAGACGTTTCCGATCGCGCGGCCGCGCTTTCCCTTCTTCGAGTGGTTCGACGGCATCGTGGTGTCCGGCGAGATCGGCCTGATCAAGCCGGACGCCCGCATCTACCATCACCTGCTGGAGCGCTTCGGCCTGACGGCCGAAGACTGCGTGTTCATCGACGATTCGGCGGCCAATGTCAGGGGCGCCGAGGCCGTGGGCATCGCGGGCCTGCACTTCCAGTCGCCGGAGAAGCTCCGGCGGGATCTGCTGAAGCTGCAGCTGCTCTAGGCAGGGTTTGGTTGAAGATGCCACGTTTGAGTTTGTCACCGCGCGTTCGCGCTAGCTAGGGGATGCACACATCTTGGTGGAACGCTAAAGAAGAACTCCCCCTCCCCTTGCGGGAGGGGGTTGGGGGAGGGGGCTGCGCACGGGAGCGCGCGCAGAGTCCGGTCTCACCGATGCACCGGCGATGGAATCGGACGCCGGCTCGCGTCGTTGTTGCGCGCGCAATCTGGTCCCTGCAATTCACGCCCGGATTCCACACCAGCCGATTCATGCGCGCCTGCCGGCGCGAAACCCCTCCCCCAGCCCCCTCCCGCAAGGGGAGGGGGAGCTTTCTTTCTGCGTCACCCTGAGATGTGTG
>JBGPEQ010000093.1:0-9991 GCA_041482855.1 Dongiaceae bacterium
AAAGTCCACGGGACTCTATCAAAGAGACGTCGCGACCATCACGCTCGACAATAGGCCACTATTCAGCGGCCGCGTACACTTCCCTGCCAATGTGCCGACCGGCAACTACGAAGTCACGGTGATGCTGTTCAACGGCGGTGAGATGGTCACCGAGCATACGACCCCGCTGCAGATCAGCAAAGGCGGCGCCGACGCCTGGGTCTATGATCGTGCGCACGACCAGGCGGCCGCCTACGGTCTGTGCGCGATCGCGGGGGCGCTTCTCCTGGGATGGGCCGCTCATCTGGTATTCCGGAAGATCTGACGGGAGGGACTCGCATGACCGAAAAGCCCGCCGAATCCGCCGCAAGTCCGGAAGCTTCGCTCCCATCGTCGGGGCGGGTCTTCCTGGTCGTCGTCGACGAGTCGTCCGAACTCAAGGTCGCCCTCCGCTATGCCTGCGCCCGCGCCAAGAAGACCGGCGGACGGGTGGCGCTCCTCTACGTGATCGAAGCGGCCGATTTTCAGCAATGGACGGGGGTCGGCGAACTGATGCGCGAGGAAGCGCGCCAGGAGGCGGAGCAGGCCCTGCAGAGGATCGCCGCCGACGTTCAGAAGCAGTCGGCCGCCATGCCGGTCCTCTACGTGCGCGAGGGTGCGCGCCGTGACGAGCTGCTGAAACTGATCGACGAGGAGCCGTCCATCTCCATCCTGGTGCTGGGCGCCGCGACCGGGCCGCGCGGCCCCGGCCCGCTGGTTTCGGCGCTCACCAGCAAGTTCGTCGGCAAGCTGCGCGTGCCCGTGACGATCGTGCCCGGCCACCTGTCGCTGGATGACGTCGACAGCGTCGCCTGAATGGAATCGCAGTTGGCTGGGGCCTCGACGTTGCCGTGCTTCTGGCGCGTCAGCATTTCGCGCCCCAATGTTCGGCCCTTGGCGCTGGTCCAAATGCCGCACCAGGTATCCTGCGATGCGCGCTCGTAGAGGACGACGCCGCCGCTGAACGCAACGGCCAGGCTCGTGGGCGTGGCGACGCCGATTCCTCGAATGGTCTGCGCGCCTACTTGCCACAGCACGCGGTAGGTCTGACCATCTTCGACAATCTCGACGATGCCCGAGTATCGCGTCCCCCCGGGATTCACGCCGTGCGCGTCATAGGTGCCGGCGATCGGCCCGGCGGCTTTCGCGTCGCCGACGCACAGCGAGATCGTCAGGACCAGCGTGGTCGCGATGAGATGCAGCGGGTGCGAGAGAAAGGGAGCACGCATCGATCTAAGCCTCCGGAGTTGGGTGTGTGCCCCCGTCGCCGACCGGCATCACGAGGCAGCGCGCTCGGCCGGGCGGCGACCGGCGACAGCCGGCGGTAGGGCGAAGATCTCTTGCGGCTGGGAGAATCCGCGCAGACGGTATTGCCCGACCGACACCAGCTTCGAGCCGCAGGGCGACGCAAAGCGGGCCGAAGCCAGGAGCCGCTGCCCCAGCTCTTCGGACATCCGTTCGAGACGGGTCACCAGATTCACGGCCGTTCCGATGGCGGTGAAATCCAGCCGGTCGGGCGCTCCGATGTTGCCATACATGACCGCGCCGCTGTGGAGGGCGATATCGGCCTCGAGCACGGCCTTGCCGTCCGCCCGCCGCCGCTTGTTGAGGTCGTCGAGATCGGCAAGGGCGTCTTCCGCGGCGGCGAGCGCTGCCAGGCAGGCGCGATCGCGGTCGAGGTCGTCGGCGATCGGAAAGATCGCCAGCATGGCATCGCCGATGAATTTCAAGACCTCGCCGCCGTGGCGATGGACCGCCCCTACCATGCAGCTGAAATAATCGTTAAGGAGCGCGATGATCTGGTCGCGCGGCAGCGGCTCGGTCGTCGCCGTGAAGCTGCGGAGATCGCAGTACCACAGCGCCGCCGCCAAGGTTATGCCATCGCCGCGCTGAACGAGGCCGCCGAGGACACGGCGGCCGGCATCATGACCGAGGTAGGTATCGAGCAGCGTCGAGGCGACGCGCTGCGTTTCCTTGATCTCGAGGACCAGGGCGAGCAGCGGGGTCAAGTTCTTGAACCGCGCCAGCTCTGCGTCAGAGAAGCCGCCGGGCCGGTCGGTTGCGATACTGACGGCGTTCACACGCTGTGAACTGAACTGCAGCGGAACGATCAGATAGTCGGTGACGCCCTCGGTCGCCAAGTCGTCAAGGACCGGAAATTCCCGCGGCGTCGCCGGGTCCGCGAGCCGGCGGCGCAGCTCGGAGGCGCCGTCATGGATCAGCTTGATCGGGCTGCGCAAATAGACTTCCTCGCGATCGATGCCGTGCTCGCGCGGCGTTTCGCTCGGGAGCGGCTCGCCGCGACGCCACCTGTAACCGATCGTCGCGACTTGCGGGTGCAAGGTGCGTATGCTGAGGAACAGCCGACAGAGGGGAAAGCCCGTTGCCAGAAGTCGCTGACAGAGTTCGCCGATTACGCTGCGCGTGTCGACCAGATCGCGCGCTTCACGCAACAACCATGTCGCCACCGGGTCACTATCGCGCGCAGCGGAGGGCGCGTGGTCGGTATCGGCGGTCACAGTGAAGATACCCCCTGACTCATAAGGAATTAACAGACTTTACGCTCTGGAAAAGGCCGTTGTCGTTGAACATAGGCGGTGTATAACCCATCTTCCAGTCATTCGCTTATGTAGCAGGTAGCGCCAGGAGAATCGGCATGTTCATCCAGACGGAAGGGACGCCCAATCCCGCAACCCTCAAGTTTCTGCCCGGGCGCGCGGTCGTGACCGGCGGGCCCGTCGACATGCCCAATCCGGAGTCGGCGACGCGGTCGCCCCTGGCCGAGCGGCTGTTCCAGGTCGATGGCGTGACCGGGGTCTTCCTGGGCGGCGATTTCATCACCGTAACCAAGCGTGGCGACAAGCAGTGGGAGCTTCTGAAACCTGCCCTGCTCGGAATCATCATGGAGCACTTCATCGCCGACCGCCCGGTACTTTCCGAGGGGGTGGCGGCGGTGGCGGAGACCAGCGAGGAGGACACCGAGATCGTCTCGCAGATCAAGGAGTTACTAGACACCCGCGTACGCCCGGCGGTGGCCCAGGACGGCGGTGACATCGTCTTCCGGGGCTTCGAGCGCGGGATCGTTTTTGTCCATCTCCAAGGCTCCTGTTCCGGCTGTCCAAGTTCGACCGCCACCTTGCGGATGGGCATCGAAAACATGCTGAAGCACTATGTTCCGGAGGTCATGGAGGTGCGCGCCGTCCAGTAGGCGCGCATTCGCTATGCCCAGTCCGTTCGCGCGGGCCGGCCGCGGCTCGGCAGGATGATCAGCGAGCGATTGGGTGCCGATACCGCTGGTGATGGGGTGACAAGGGGGCGCCGCCGGGCATGAGCAAGATCATCAACGATGCTGCACTTGATCAGATCTTCCGGCAGGCACGCACGCACCGTTCTTGGACCAACGACCCCGTCAGCGACGTCGTGCTGCAGGCGGCGTACGATTTGGCCCGGATGGCGCCGACCAGCGCCAACTGCAGCCCGATGCGGATCGTGTTCGTGAAGTCGCACGAAGCGAAGGAGCGGCTGAAGCCGGCGCTGTCGGAGAACAATCTCGAGCAGACGATGAAGGCGCCGGCCACCGCGATCATCGGCTATGATCTGCAGTTCTACGATTTTCTGCCGCGCCTGCACCCGTTTGCCGACGCCCGCAGTTGGTTCGTCGGCAAGGATGAACTCATCCGCACCAACGCCTTTCGCAACGGCTCGTTGCAGGGCGCCTATTTCATCATCGCGGCGCGCGCCGTCGGCCTCGATTGCGGGGCGATGTCGGGATTCGACAATGCCAAGGTCGATGCCGAGTTTTTCGCCGACGGCCGCATCAAATCGAACTTCCTGTGCAATCTCGGTTACGGCGACGGTCAGCGGCTCCGGCCGCGCGCTCCCCGACTGGAGTTCGACGAAACCTGCAGGATTCTGTGAAGAGGTTGCACGCGACGCGCTACATCAGCCCCGCCTTCAAGGCGGAATCGGAATAGAGCGGGTAGCAGCGGGCGTTGAACAATTGATAATGCCACCACTCGTTACGATAGAAGTCCCAACCGGCGGCCGTCATCAGGCCGAGCAGGATGGCCCGGTTGCGTTGCGCGCTCGCGGAGACATCCAGGCAGGCATGATAGGCGCGCTCCGTCAGATCATCGAAACCAGTGCCCATTTCCAGTTCTGCGCCGCGCGTATCCACCAGCGTGAGGTCGACGGCCGCGCCGCGGGAATGGGGGGAACCCTTGCGCGGGTCGGCGAAAAATCCCGGCTGGGGAAATTTCCTCCACAGGACCCACTGCGCCTCGCTCGGCCGGAAGGCATCGAAGATTTTCAGGCGATAGCCGAGCGGGGCCGCCAACTCGATGGCTTTGGCAAGACAGGCGGCGGCGTCGCGGTGCAGATAGCAGCGCGCCTGTCGATAGATCGGCGCCCCCGTCACATTGGCGGAAGTGGCATAGGCAAGGTCGATGACGATGTCGTACGATGGCAGCGAGATCTCAATGAGGTCCATAGGCGGCTCTCGGGCGGCAGAGGCGGTTCGGCCTTACACTCCTAGCATGATCGCGAACCGCCGCAATGTGTCGCCGCGGCCGCTTGACCACCGACAATGCCGGCATTCGAGATAGTCCTCGCCCTAGATAGTTCCGGTGGCGCCTGCTCAGCGGCTTTGTGGCGGCGCGACGCTGTTGTCGCGCGCCGCCATCGAGCGATGATGCGCGGCCATGCCGAGGCCCTGATCCCTATGCTCGTTGAGACTATGGCCGAGGGCGGAGAGACGTTTCGTGCCCTCACCGCCGTTGCCGTAACCGTCGGACCCGGCGCATTCACGGGCATCCGCATCGGTCTGGCGGCGGCCCGCGGGATTGGGCTGGCGACCAACGTCCCGGTCGTGGGGGTCACGACCTTTGCTGCTGTCGCGGAGGCGGTCTCCGATGTGGAGCGTGCGGACCGCAAGCTTCTGGTGTTGCTGGATTCGAAGCGTGGCGACCTGTTCGTTCAAGAGTTCAGCCGGGAGCGCATCGCGATCGGATCGCCGGCAATTCTGTCGCCCGATGCGATCCTGCATCGCCTGGCTGCCGGTTCATTCATTCTTGCCGGCGATGGTATTGCAGTCGTCCGCCCCAATCTCGACGCCGCCAAACTCGATGTCGGCTATTCGGCCGAGGGCCCGGCGGATGCTTTCTGGGTGGCGCAGCTGGCGGCACGATCGGTCGCCGAGCGGACGGGACTACCGCCCACTCCGCTGTACTTGCGTGCGCCGGAGGTGCGATCGTCGCCCGCCGCCGTCGTATCCAACACCGGCGCATGAAATCGTTGACCGGCGACGCCGACAATGTGCTGCTGCGGCCGCTCGGTGCGCTCGACCTGGCGGTCGCGGCCGTCCTGCATGCCGGCTGTTTCGACGGCCCTTGGAGCGAAGCGGCAATGGCCGAGGTTCTGGCCATGCCCGGCAGTTTCGGCGCCCTGGCGCATATCGAAGATCAACCCGTTGGACTCGTGATCGCCCTTGCTGTCGGGCTGGAAGCAGAGATATTGACGCTGGGCGTCCTGCCGAACTTTCGGCGCCGCGGCATTGCGGGCCGGTTGCTGACATGGGTTACCGACCGTTTGAACGGTGCCGGCTGCCGACGTCTGTTGCTCGAAGTCGCCGAAGACAATGTGACTGCCTGCGCCCTCTATGGGAAACTGGGATTCGCTGAGATTGGACGCCGCCCATCCTATTACCGGCGGTTAGCGGGGACGGCGGCGGCCATCGTTCTGGCCCGGGTGCTCGACCGGCAAGTGAATTGAGTCCGCGGCCTAGAACGGCGGTATCGCGGCGGCAATGGGCGGCCGATGTTGCTTGCAGACGCCGGTTGTCATCGGCGCACGGACTCAATTAGGCTATGGTGGATCGGCCCATCCGAATGGTGCCGGTCCCGCAGGGTGTCGGCTAGCCTCCCCGGGGTCGGCAGAGCAGCCCTACCGCGTCGGCGTCGATCACGGCTCGCTGCGCGCGGCAAGCGTTTGATTGTTTATGCAACGGGTCTGGATCATGAGCACGCCATCGCGGATCGAGCGTATTTGCCTCGACAAAGGCCTGAAGATGACCGAGCAGCGACGAGTCATCGCGCGCGTGCTGTCGGACGCTACCGACCATCCGGACGTCGAGCAGGTCTATCGGCGGGCGACGGAAATCGATCCGCATATCAGCATTGCGACGGTCTACCGCACGGTGCGTCTGTTCGAAGAAGCGAGCATCCTGGAGCGGCATGATTTCCGCGATGGCCGCTCGCGCTATGAAGAGGCGCCCGAGGTGCATCACGACCACCTGATCGACATACAATCGGGCCGCGTGATCGAATTCCGCGACGAGCAGATCGAGCAGCTGCAGCGGAAGGTTGCAGAAAGGCTCGGCTACCGGCTCGTCGGTCACCGATTGGAACTCTATGCGGTGCCGATCGAGGAGACCTCGTCCAAGAGCAAACAACCGACAGAATCCGGCGATGGTCGTCGCTCATAACGACGAGACCCGTCCTGTCGCCATCCGGACCGGCAACTTCGAGCTTCGACTGGCCGAATCCGACGCCGAGATCGAAGCCGCCCAGGCGTTGCGCTATCGCGTGTTCTACGAGGAGATGGCGGCCGCGCCGACAGCGGAAATGGCGGCCGCGCGGCGCGACTTCGACGCGTTCGATCGCCATTGCGATCATCTTCTGGTCATCGATCATCGCCATGGGATCGGCGCCGCGGGCGTCGTCGGCACCTATCGGCTCCTGCGCAGGTCGGCGGCCGCCAGGGCCGGTCGGTTCTACTCGGCGGACGAATTCGACATCTCGATGTTGCAGGCCCACCCCGGCGAGATCCTCGAGCTCGGCCGCTCCTGCGTCGGCCCGGACCATCGATCGCGCGCCGTCGCGCAAATGCTGTGGCGGGGGATCGCCGACTATGTGCTGTACCATGACATCACGCTGATGTTCGGCTGCGCCAGCTTGCCCGACGTCGACACGAACAAACTCGCGATACCCTTGTCCTATCTCTATCACCTCCATCTGGCACCGCCGGAGTTGCGGGCACGCGCGCTGCCGCATCGCTATGTTGACATGCGCAAGCTTGCGGCGGACGGATTCGATCACAAGGCCGCGCTCGACGGGCTGCCTCCGCTCATCAAGGGCTATCTGCGCCTCGGGGCGTTTGTCGGCGACGGCGCCGTCGTGGATCCGCAGTTTCACACCACCGATGTCTGCATCGTCGTCAAGACCGATTGGGTGACGGGTCGTTACTATCGGCACTACACGCGGGATGAGGCGCCGGATAAAGAGGCGGCTGACGGATGACGGCAGATGCCGCCATGTCCGGGCCGGTGCGGCGGCCGCCGATTCCGACGCAGCCCATCTACGACCTGACGCTGGGTTCGCCTTATCGCGCGGCGTGGCGACTCGCGAGTTTCATGATTCTGGTAGCAGCGACCGCGGCCGTGGGGGGCATTGCCCTGGCGCTGAAAATCCGCCGACTGCTCAATATCATTCCGATGGTCTATCACCGCCTTTGCTGCTGGCTGCTCGACATTCACATCGAGATCCGCGGAGATATGTCGACGGCGCGCCCGACGCTGTTCGTCTGCAATCACAGCTCCTATCTCGATATCAGCGTGCTCGGCTCGGTCATCAAAGGCTGTTTCATCGCCAAGGCCGAAGTCGCGGACTGGCCGGTCTTCGGGTATCTTGCCAAGCTGCAACGGACGGTGTTCGTCGACCGCCAGCGGCGAACGACGACCCACCATCAGCGAGATCAGCTTACGCGGCGGCTCGATGAGGGCGACAACCTGATCCTGTTCCCCGAGGGGACGAGCAACGACGGTAACCGGACGCTGCCCTTCCGGAGCGCGTTGTTCGGCGTCGCCGAGCGCAAAGGAGAAAACGGACGACCCGAACCGCTGCCGTTGACTATTCAACCCGTGTCGCTGGCCTATGTGCGCCTGAATGGGATGCCGATCGGCCGGTCCCTGCGGCCCTTACTTGCGTGGTACGGCGACATGGAATTGCTCGACCACCTATGGCACGTGGCCGGACTCGGCCGCATTACCGTGGCCGTCGAGTTCCATCCCCCGGTCTCGCTCGCTCAATTCGCTTCCCGCAAGGCCCTGAGCGAACATTGCCAGCGGGCGGTCGCCGAAGGCGTTGCGGCCGCCCTTTCCGGCCGGCGCGACGCCGCCGATAAGGCGGGAGCGGCGCCCGCGGCGGCAAGCGCAAAGAAGTACACTTAGGCGCCAGGGGATGCTAGACTTTCGCCCGCAATTGGACGCGAACTCGAAGAGGTATAAACGCCGCCGCGCCCGCCGCTGGGGCATTTGAAACACGACCTTGGCGAAGAAACTCTTTATCAAGACCTATGGCTGCCAGATGAACGTCTACGACTCCGCGCGCATGGCGGATGTCCTGGCGCCGCTCGGCTATGGCCGGACGGACAGCGCCGATGGCGCCGACCTCGTAATCCTGAACACCTGCCACGTCCGCGAGAAGGCGTCCGAGAAGGTGTTCGCCGAACTCGGGCGACTAAAGGCGACGAAGCGGGCGCGCCAGGCCGATGGCGCCGACATGATGATCGTCGTCGCCGGCTGCGTGGCCCAGGCCGAGGGCGAGGAGATCATGAGGCGGGCGCCCCATGTCGATGTCGTTCTGGGGCCGCAGACCTATCACCGGCTTCCCGAAATGGTGGCACGCGCTTTCCGCACCGCCGCGCAGCCGGGGCGCGGGGCCGGCATTCTCGACACCGAATTCCCCGTAGAATCCAAATTCGACCACCTGCCCGATGCGGCAGCGCCGCAGGGCATCACGGCCTTCCTGACGGTGCAGGAGGGCTGCGACAAGTTCTGCACTTTCTGCGTCGTACCATACACGCGCGGCGCCGAATTCTCGCGCGGCGTCGACGACGTAACGTCAGAGGCGCGACGCCTGGTCGAGGCCGGAGCGCGCGAGATCACTCTGCTGGGGCAGAACGTGAATGCCTATCATGGCGCCGCGCCGCGCGTCAGCATTTCGGCGGCCGGTTCGGCGCCGGCGGAATGGCGCCTCGGACGGCTGATCCGCCATCTGGCCGAGATCGACGGGCTGCAGCGAATTCGCTATACCACATCGCATCCGCGCGACATGGACGACGAACTCATCGAGGCCCATGGCGCCGTACCTGCATTGATGCCGTGTCTCCATCTGCCGGTGCAGTCGGGGTCCGATCGCGTGTTGGCGGCGATGAACCGCCAGCACACGGCGGACGACTATCGACGGACCATCGATCGATTGCGCCGGGCGCGCCCGGATATTGCGCTGTCGTCGGATTTCATGGTCGGGCATCCCGGGGAAGATGACGCCGATTTTGCGGCCACGCTGCGGCTGGCCGAGGACGTTGGCTATGCCCAGGCCTACTCCTTCAAATACAGCCCGCGGCCCGGTACGCCGGCGGCGGCCATGGCAAACCAGATTTCCGATGCCATCAAGTCCGAACGGCTCGATCGGCTGCAGGCGGTGCTCCGTGCGCAGCAGAACGAATTCAATCGCGCGTGCGTCGGCCGTATCTTTGCCGTGTTGCTCGACCGTGCCGGCCGTCACCTCGGCCAATTGGCGGGCCGCTCGCCATATCTGCAGCCGGTTCGGGTCTCGGCGCCGCCCGCTCTTCTGGGTATGATCGTCGACGTCGAGATTCGCTCGGCTCAATCGAACAGCCTGACGGGAGACCGCGCCGCGGGTGTGCCGGATCGCGTCGCATGTTGCGGCGCCGATTCCAGTACGATCGGATTGAGCGAGGCGCGCGCGTGAGCCAGCCTCCGCCGCTATCCGTAACTCCGGCGGCTCATCTGGAGTTCGACGACAATCGACTTTTGCCGATGCTGTTCGGCGAGTACGACCAGAACCTGGCGCGCATCGAGCAGCAACTCGGCGTTTCCCTGGTGTCGCGCGGCAATCAACTGGCGATCTCCGGCCCGCGCGAGTCGGTCGATGCGGCGCGCGAGGCTCTGAAC